>JANQHA010000176.1 GCA_028282865.1 Oligoflexales bacterium | reverse complement strand
CTTCACTATGCAGTACTATGACAAGATCGATGAGCTAAAGCCCAACGACCCGGTGAACTTCCTTCAAAGGTATTGGAGCGACTTTTGCTTTAGCTTAGGTATGGACGGCGAGCAGTTCTTCACGACATTTAGGCAGTTAAAAAATGGTTCTTCGGTTAAAATCACTTGCTGTGATGCTTCAGATCACCTAAAAGAGCGGTTGCAGTACTTTACTAATGTCATCGCTTTTTCCGCGACTCTTAAGCCCTTCGAATATTATGGCCAGTTAAGTGGGTTCTCTAAAGATCAATTTGTGACTGCTGAGTTTCAATCGCCCTTTCCACCTAAAAACCGGAAGATTTTGGTGGTTCCCCAGGTTTCTACCCTCTACCGAGATCGCCAAAGAAATTACTCCAAGATTGGCGACGCCATCAATAAATTGGTTTCAGTGAAGCAAGGCAACTACTTTGTCTTCTTCCCGAGCTTTGATTTTCTTGAACAAACTATGCCCTTCATCGACCCAGTCGGCTACCGCTTATATAAGCAGGAGCGTAATATCAACCGTGATGAAGCTCAGGAAGTGATCGATGCGTTGAAGGGTGGCTCAAAGAAAGTCTTAGTGCTAGCGGTTCAAGGAGGGATCTTTGCTGAAGGAGTCGATTATCCGGGTGACACCCTGATTGGGGCTATCATTGTCGGACCAGCTCTTCCCGGCTTTGACTTCGAACGCGAGCAGCTTCGTCAGTATTACGATCAGAAGTATAACGAAGGCTTCGAATTCGCATACATCTACCCAGGAATGGCCAAGGTGATTCAATCAGCTGGACGGGTCATCCGTTCTGAAAACGATAAAGGTATGATCGTACTTCTCGGTCAACGGTTTCAGAACGATCGTTACAGTAGTATCATGCCGAGTTTTTGGTTCGAAAACTCAGTGAACGAGCTGATCTCGAGCCAAATCATCAAAGACCTAGAGGATTTTTGGTATGAGTGACTCGTTGAAGTCACTCAAGGTTATGACGTTGGACTGTCAAACCACCGGCGCCTCCCCGACTCATGGTAGCATCCTAGAAATTTGCTGGAGTGTTGCAACTGCAAAAACTCCCGACGCCATGGACCTTGAAAGCTATTTAATCGAGCAGGAGTTCTTACTGCCGCCAAGGATCAGCAAGATCACTGGAATCACTGATGATGATTTAGAAGACGCGAATGGCTCTGAGAGTGTAGCAAAAAAATTACTGAAGTCCATAAAGAGACAGAAGATTCAGTACTGCGTAATCCACTTTGCAAAATTTGAAAAGTCTTTTCTAGAAGACTTATTTCAAAGTCATCTTGATATGGCGTTTCCTACTAAATATATCTGCACTCACGAGATCGCCAAGCGCCTTTATCCCGATCTCCCAAGCCGAGGTATCAGAGCGCTAGCGGGATACTTTTCCAACACGATCAAAGAAGCCAAACGTGCCGAAGATCATGTCATCGCAACCACTTCGATATGGCATCACTTGGTCAAAGAGCTTGATCAAGCGAATATTAAGAGTGTTAAAGACCTAGAAAGCTGGCTTGCTAACACCAGCCCAGCTAAACGAGAGAAACGAGATTACCCTCTTGACAAGAAGATCCGCCTCTCAATGCCGAAGGTTCCAGGGATATACAAAATGCTTAGCAAAGATAAATCCGTCCTCTACGTAGGTAAAGCTAAGTCCCTTCATGCCCGGGTAAACAGCTATTTTCGAGGCCAAAAGAATCGCCGGCAACTGCATATGGAGATGCTCACTCAAACATTTGACATCAGTGTTACCACCACCGATACCTACCTAGAAGCAGCAATACTTGAAAATGAAGAAATCAAAAGACTCTCTCCAACATACAACATCTCGCTTAGAGACAAAAAGTACCAACCCGTATTTTACGACCGGACCTTTTCCGAATACGCTGCCAACTATTCCGACCTACATTCAATCGGTCCTTTCAGTAATAAAGAAACTTTACAGCCACTTATAAATCTCTACTTTGCCCTAGTGGAAAACCAAGACTTCGAGAATATGCTGCTTCAAGATGTCGAGGCTCAAATAATTTCAGAAGGATTCGAAATTTTCTCTGAGGAGTGGGAATTAAGTCTCAACAACTTAAGTATTAGATCACTGATTGCAATCGGGCTTGTTTCATTGCGTGAAGATATCGAAGAAGACGAGGATGAAGACAATGAGCAAGCAGAGGCGGATGATGAAGAGCAAGAATGGACCCCAGAATTAATATCGAGCGTCCTTCTTGGTATTTGTCGGCACTCAGCAAGACAGTATTTACGTAGTAAAAGACTGCTCAAACTCGCAAGCAGTCAAATCTTCTGGAAGAAAGCTGGCAAAGGAAACGGCTGGCGTTATTTAAAGATCGAAAATACTAAAATCGCCGAACGAGAGAGCTTTAAAACCGCACGAAGTATTGCCAAGATGATCGAGCCCACCTTTAAGCAGCTATCCAAGATCAATCAAGCTAGCTTTGACAGGTTAAGAATCCTTGAGACAGAGATCAATCGTATTAGGGCTGAGGGGCGTGAGGTGAGGGTGTATTGACTTTTTTAACTAAAAACTGGTAAAATCACCTTGATGTCATTTTTCCGCTATTTTTGACATCAATATGTACAGGAGATAATTATCAAGGAATATCAGAGAGATATCAAGAAGCCTGCCAAGAGCTTTTTTCTATTTGGGGCGCGAGGCACCGGCAAATCGACATGGCTGCGTCATCAATTTGCTAACGCTCACTGGGTAGACTTACTAGATGAACGGCTTTATCAAGGCTATCTAGCAAATCCACATGAATTTGCCGAAGGTATCACCGCCACTTCAAAAAAAAAGTGGGTAGTAGTCGATGAAATACAGCGCTTACCTAACCTATTAAATGAAGTCCACCGCCTCATTGAAGTCGATAAACGCAAATTTGCCTTATGTGGTTCCAGTGCTCGTAAGTTGAAACGAGCGGGAACAAACCTGTTAGCTGGTAGAGCTACACGACGTGACCTTTACCCACTAACCCCACATGAATTAGGAGAAGATTTTAATCTTGAGCAAGCTCTCACTTATGGCACCATCCCACTAGTATGGCAGGCCGAAGACAAGAGAGAAACCCTTGAAGATTATGCTCAAATGTATTTGCGAGAAGAGATCCAAGCAGAGGCTCTCGTACGTAATTTGCCAGCTTTTGCG
>JANQHA010000017.1 GCA_028282865.1 Oligoflexales bacterium | reverse complement strand
TGTTGATATTATCAAGGCGGTTCCATATCTCTTTTTGAAATCGAAAGGTTTTCCTATTGGGAATATTACTTGCTTTTTGAGTGGCTGCATACTTTAACTCGCAGTTACCTGTTTTTGGTAGATCTATCTTATCTTTAACTTTTGGTAATTCTAGTTTGTATAGTTGAGCGCCTATATTTTGCTTTGGGTCAACTTGGTTAATGAGTGCTTTCATCTCACGGTAGTGATGGTAATGCCTAGGTTTAAATCGCTCTACCACTTCCTTAACTATCTCTAAGTAGTGTGCCGGTCGACCGTTTTTGTCTTTAGGAATTTTAAGGTTTTTCAAACCCGCATGAATACGGGACACATAAAGGTCTGCTATCATGATATCGGAACCACCTAGCTCAGGTAGTTTCTGATCGCAGATAATAACGACGCTTCCATTATTTTGTTTGCTCGAGAGCAGGTTACTTTCTGATCTGTTCTTGCAACTCACAAATCCAAATAGAGTGACTAACCCTATGATCATTCCTAACGTATGCTTATTGATGCCTTTCATCTTTATTTCCTTTCAAAATTTTTATACAGGTTTAGGTTTGGAGCAAAAGTCGCTAAGCGTTCTTCGGGTTCATGCTTGAGAAATTCCAAAGGATCATTTGTCTTGAACGTAGATTCCATAGCTCCGTATTGCGTTAGACGAGCGGCAGAAGCCGCAGGTCCAGTCAAACTCCTTAGTTAGGTGACACGTAAATATAAGCGTTTTGCCTTGAGCTCCATCTTAGTTTGTAATAAGCGTCGCAAGAAAAATAGGGATATGGACCTTTTTCATTACATTTAAGCTTAATAAGGCCCGCAGAGAGGAGGTCCTTCTGCAGGAATCGTGATACTGACTTCTTAAAGGTTTCTTTCTCATTATAATTCCCGCTATCATATTCTGGCGTCGGAGTATAAGATTGCTTCACCTCTATTTCGTCGATTTTATTTGCTTCACTAAAATTTGAAATATACATAAATGTATGGCAATAAAGTATACTTTCCGGTGGGCATTTCGTCGTATAATTCTTACCTGATAGGGCCGGAGCAGTGATCTGCGATTGAAAAATTTCAAACGTCCACTTGTCGTCTCGTTCCTCATAACTTACGCGGGTTCTGATAACCTTCTCTTTGCCATTCTGAGTAGACTCAAGGTTTACTTTACTTAATTGAGTATTTTTAGGGTCCGGTAGGGCGTCGTCTGGTCGTAGTATTAAATCTTGATAATGCCAAAGCAATCTCCTAGAGAACTTCAGGTAATCTGTTAGCTTGGATGGTAGTTTATCAGCAAAGCCGTGCGCCAGGACATAGCGAATATTTTCTCCGAGCCCCCCGAATGTTCTAACTAGAATTTCATGGACCAATAGCCCTGCTTTATTGATATTATCGAGGCGGTTCCAGAGCTCTCGCTGGTATTGGAAGGTTTTCCGGCCTGGGATATCACTATCTTTCTGTGTGGCTGCATATTTTATTTCGCAGTTTCCGTTCTCTGGAAGCTCTATAGTACCCTCATCACCTACCGCTGGAAGGTGGAGCTTGGCTAGTTTTGCATCTATTTCCTGCTCCGGATCTACTTGATTGATGAGTTTCTTCATTTTTAGATAGCTGCCATAGTCCCGGTGCTTGAAACGCTCTATCACTGCTTTGACTATCTCTAAGTAGTGAGCTGGTTCACCATTTTCTTTTCTCGGTATCTTAAGTTTTTTAAGTTTAGTGTTATTACGAAACTCGTATAAGTCGGTGACCATAATATCCAAACCACCTAGCTCTGGTAGTTTTTGATCGCAGATAATGACGGTACCACCATCACCATTTTTATCTGAGAGCAGGTTACTTTCTGATCTGTTCTTGCAACTCACAAATCCAGATAGAGTGACTAACCCTATGATCATTCCTAACGTATGCTTATTGATACCTTTCATCTTTATTTCCTTTCAAAATTTTTATACAGGTTTAGGTATGGAGCAAATGTCGCTAAGCGTTCTTCGGGTTCATGCTTGAGAAATTTCAAAGGGTCATTTGTCTTGAACGTAGATTCCATAGCTCCATATTGCGCTAGACGAGCGGCAGAAGCCGCACATCTGGCTGGGCTCCTTTAGAACGGTGATGCGTAGATGTAGGCCTTTTGTTTTGGGCTCCATTTTAGCCTTGCCTCGACTGTGCAGTTACTACGCTCATCTTCTCTGCATGATGCTTTAATGAGTCCTTTCTCAACAAGACCTTTAGGTATGTATGGCTTTACTCCGCTTAGGCCTTCTTTGCTAAAAAAGTTTTGATTAATGTTCACCTGATCAATTTTTCCATCTTTAGTGAATTTCGGAATGTGTAAATATGTATAACAATCTATCTTAGATTTATGTGGGCATCCCATGGTGTAAGTTTCACCTGAACTCGTTGGCGCTGTAACTTCTTCATTGGTAAGTGTAAGGTTTGGCCAACCGTCTTTTAACGGTTCTTTATAATATGCCGTAATTAACCTCTCGCCATCGGTTAAACCTTGGACCAGTTGGTCGTTTCTAGAGTTTGGCAAAACTTGTTCAGGAAGGAATACTAGCTGCGAAGGTGGAGTAAGAAATTTTTTAGCAAACCACAGATACTTCAGGTTTTTTGCCGAGGGCAACTTGTCCGCAAATGCATGTGCAACAGCATAGCGAAGGTGGTCTATTGTGTTGTTATATTGTCTAATTAAGATTTCGTGAACCAACAGTGCAGCTTTGTTGATGTTATCAAGCCTTGTCCATATTTCTTTTTGGAACTGAAAAGTTTTCCAACCTGGGATGCTACTATTTTTTTGGATAACAGCATACTTTATTTCACAATTGCCCTCTTCCGGTAGCTCTATAGCGCCCTCATCGCCGACCTTTGGGAGATGCAGTTTAGCTAGTTTAGCATCTATTTTCTGTTCTGGGTCTACCTGGTTAATTAGAGCTTGCATCTTTTTGTAACCAGAATAATCTAGATATTTGAAGCGCTTTAGAATAATTTTTACGATTTCTAAGTAATGTGCATACTGGCCATGTTTGTCCACGGGGATTTTAAGTTTCTTTAGTTTCGGGTCTTTACGGAACACATAAAGATCTGTAACCATGATATCTAAGCCGCCTAGCTCTTGTAATTTTTTATCGCAGACAATAACAGTGCCGCCATCACCATTTTTATCTGAGAGCAGACTGCTTTCAGATCTGTTCTTGCAGCTTACAACTGCAGCGAGAGCTAAAAGCCCTATAATTACAAGGGGGGTGTTTTTCATGCTTTTCATCTTTATTTCCTTTCAAATTTTAAATTTTGTCGTCGAATTGATTGCAATTCGCCTAGGCATGTTTTCTTCTGCAAGCATACTGGTGTTTAGGTAGCAGAGTCCTTAAAATTCTCATTATGATGCAGACAGGTGCCGACAAAAAATAAAAATTAATTAATTATATCAAAAGGGTATCTGACGTGACGCAGAGGTGTCAACAGACCAAAACTACTGGTGAATGGGAGCAACTCCAGTAGTTTTGGTTAAGCGCAATGTCTTAAAATAAAGCGAGTGTCAAATTTATGATCACTAAAACTGCTGAGATAAATAGTTCTCGGTTCCGACATCTTTGATGATGTTGAGTTGAGACTCTAACCAATCCACATGCTCTTCTTCCTGAACTAAGATATGCTCAAGAATCTCTCGAGACGCGTGGTCGGTATGTTTGTAACAGAGCTCTATTCCAGCCTGGACATTGGGAATATTTTCAAACTCTAGCTTTAAGTCGCACTGTAAGATTTCCTGGATATTCTCACCGATATTTAGTTTGCCTAGCTTCTGAAGATTGGGGAGTCCTTCGAGAAATAGAATCCGGTCGGTTAGAGTTTGTGCATGCTTCATCTCATCAATGGATTCCTTCCATATCAGGTCCGCTAGCTTTTCATAGCCCCAGTCCTTGCACATTCTGGAGTGAAGGAAATATTGGTTGATGGCAATTAATTCGCCGCTTAATACTAAGTTTAGTTGTTGAATGACTTCCGGATGACCTTTCACGAGATACCCCACAGTTATTTAGATAAGACTATTAACGCGGCCAGACTATCATGAAAGTGAGCGGACGGAAACTGTTCAAAGACGCAATTTCGTCGGCTTGCCCACATGAAAGCTGCCCCGAAACGGCTAAATTTGGGCGAATATAAAATTTTTCTTGTCAAAATTTGACGGTTCACAGACAAACAGATAGCCTATTAGTATTATTAATAAAAATGACCTTAAGGGTGCTTTGATGCGAATCTCTCCAGAAATCGTGGAGTCGTTCTTAGAGCAATACGGCTGGGATTTTTCAGTTTCAGGGCCGAATGCCTGGTGCACTGGTTGGCAGGGGGACCGCCGTGCCTTTCCTCTGGTCATTGAGCTAACGGAAACTTGGCTGTCTTTTACTGTTGCTCCATTGCTGCGGCTTGGCCCTGATTGGCGCTCGTATGCCGAAGTGCATTTGAAGGTTCTTGAATTTAACAACGACTGCAAGTTAATTAAGCTCGGAATCGACGAATATGGCGATTTGGTGATGTCGTTTCAGCTTTTGCTCAGCAATGTTGATTATGATGGTTTTTCCGATTCATTAGGGATTCTTGGTTATTATGCTGACAGGGTCTATGACGGTGTTGTCTTGGAGGCGGAGGAGCATGATGTCCTCCTTAACCAGAGTGATGTCAATATAACCCAATGAAATAACATGATTTTATATCTTTTTTTGGTTTTTTTCTAAGTTAAAAAAACTGGGCTCCGATAGCTCCATTGTCTAGTAGAGGCAAGAGGGGACATAATTGGCGCTTCCAGTAAAAAATATAGACCATTATCAGCTAATTGAAGAGGTTGGTGTTGGTGGTTTAGGACGAGTTTTTAGAAGCGTTGACACTCGCTCAGGCAAGTTTGTAGCTATAAAAATGCTCCATGACCGGTTCACCCAAAGCCGCAAGTTTCTCGGGATTTTTCACCGTGAGCTATTAATCGTTTCTAGGCTTGATCATAAGAATATCGTCTCATATCTAGACGGAGGTTTCGAGCCGCCTAACTGCTATATCGTTACTGAGTTTGTCGAAGGCTCATCTCTTTATGCGCTCATGAAAAAATCAGGTAGGATGCCGCCTATTGTCGCGCTGTGTATCCTGATCGATATGCTTCAAGGAATCGACTACCTTCATTTACATGATGTGATCCATTCCGACCTGTCTGCGCCAAACGTTTTAATCCAGAACAATGGCCGGGTACTAGTCACTGACTTTGGTCTGGCTTGCCAGCAGGAAGTCGAAGACTATAAAAACTATATGGTCGGAACCCCTGGTTATTATTCTCCAGAGCATGTGACCGAGTCCGCTATTGTTCCGCAAACAGATTTATATTGTGCTGGCCTGATACTCTATGAAATGTTGACCGGGTCCAAGGCTGTTCCGGCGAGCCAGGATCGTAAGAAGGTGCTTAAGGGCATGAAAAAGCTTTCACTATCTAAGGTTCAAAGTGATGATCGAAAACTTATGGCGATGTTAAGAAAGCTTTTAAAGGTTACGTTACATATTAATGCAGCTAAACGGGTTCAAACGAGTGAGCAGATGATGTTTGGAGTCTATTCAATACTGAAACGCTACAATATTCGTTATGCAAGATACGCTATCGAGCAGTATCTCATTGAGAGCGGAGTGGTAGAGGGGAATTTTAGCGGTCCTAAACAGGATATTTATCGTGGGTTTATAGGTTAGTTTAAAGCAGAAAGGGTTTTATGAAGCTGATTTTTTGTTTAGTGGCTATTTTTAGTCTTACCTACTGCAAGGTTCGTGACTCGGATTCTGCGCTGAGTGGAGACAAGAATAATGTAGGTATATCTGGTATCAAAGGCACGGATCAAATCAAGCCAGTGGATATCTTCAAGCAGCTTAGATTTAACGCCGCCCTTGACAATAATAATATCTTTATCGAAGACATTGCTAAGTCTGCCAACATCTTATTAGAGAAAATGGCTAGCAAGCAAATTTTGCAGGTTGGTCGTATAAAAGAGCAAGGGTCCCCACATCGCCCAGACGAACCTCATAATTGGCTGGACCCGGTTATTTCAGTGTTTAAGTCTGATGGTGTTGATGCCTTCTGTCTCATACCGTTGATACACCACGGTAGAAAGCTTGACCCCGATGGTTCCGCGTGCTTTGTGCGTTCTAAAGAACAGAGAAAAATTTTACTAGATAATGATGCGACTGAGTTATTTTTGAAGCTTAATTCTGGTAGGGGAGATTTGAAGGGTGAATCCGATAAAGATGCTGGGGTTTATAAGAAAGTTAGGATAGCGACTTTGAATGCTTTGGGTGAAGAAGCACCTCCTTAGGTCATTTACGTAGTAAAATACCCACATGCTAAACAGAGCACTTAACAACCGAATATTAAAGTCGAAAAACCATACCTTGATTCCGAGAATTTTTAAGCTACTAATCCACTCGCTTCCTAGGAACCTTAAAGTCCACATTATCCTTTATCCAGGAGAAGAACCTGGTCTGCTTAGAGAAGCTCTTCTTTGGTAGTAAAATGTGACGATTCTTCCAGCCCTTCATGACGTTTGCATCTTGGGTCCATACTTTAACTCGCTGCCTTGGGACTTTTGTTTGCCAGTTT
>JANQHA010000063.1 GCA_028282865.1 Oligoflexales bacterium | reverse complement strand
GCAGTTCTTGTAGAGTGTTTGACTGACAATATTAATCGAACTGTCGGTGAAGTTCGCCATGCGTTCACTAGAAGCGGTGGCAACTTAGGAACAGAGGGTTCTGTCAGCTATATGTTTGCAAAAAAAGGTTTGATTATATACGAAAAGTCAAAAATCGCCGACTATGACCAACTCTTCGAGCTAGCGCTAGAAAACGGCGCCGATGATGTCAAGGACGAGGGAGATATTTACGAGGTTCTTTGCGAGACAGCCGATTTTGGTAAATTGAAAGAAGCTTTGGACACCATCTGTGACGATCCTGACGTGGCAGAGCTCACTCAAATTCCAGATAACACCACCTCACTTGAGCCAGAAAAGAGCGAAAAACTTCAAAAGCTTATAGACACTCTAGAAGACAGTGATGATGTCCAAAATGTCTATCATAATGCCGATATAGCCGATTAATTCGACAGCTATACTTCGCTATTATCACAAGGCTTATCGGTATTTCTGGGTAATTTATTAAATTCATCTAAAGTTTGACTAACAACAATCCGATAGTACTCAAGCCTATATTTTATTTAGAAAGTGACACTATGAACCGTACACACACCAAAATCATCTTAGGTCTCTCAATTATCGGCTTATGTTCTCTAAGCTCATGTAGCAAGTCTTCAAAACCTAAAAAGACTGCAGACACAACTAATAACGACGCAATCCAACAGCCTATTAACCCAATAAATGACGGCTATAATCAAGGGTTCAATTCAATAGAAATTACAGAAACTAGCACAGCTGGTACCCAGTTAAATGTTATCCAAGGTCAAACTCACACGTGGACATTTATCGCGAGAATGACCAACGGAATCGGTACCGCTAACATCACACAAATCAATGCTACGCCACAACCTTCTGGCATGAGTGTCAGTGGTACAACCGTGACGTTTAGGCCGACAAATACCAACGACCTAAATGGTCAAATAACTGTAGTAGCTCAGGGCAACGACGGGACTACAGAGCAACAGATATTTATCTGGGGCAATGGAACTGGCACCGGATTAAACAACGGGATCACTGGGCAAAATGGAGTCATAGGAATCCTAAGTGGAATACTACCATCTCTTTTAGGCTCAAATTCAGGAACAACCGGTGGCTTGGGAAGCATTTTAAACTCACTATTCGGCGGGTTAACTAACAACAACTAACCATATTATGGGATGAAAAATGAAACTAGCGACACTTATAGTAATTTCAAGCCTAACAGTCATGACATCCTGTAAGCCAACAGAAGACGGCACTAGTTTATCGTCTATCGATAACCTTGCTGCAAAAAAAGGATCCTACCGGCTAAATAATTGCAGCGGCAGTTCACTAAGCAAGAAAAACTCTTTCCAAGTCGATTTTAAAAAACATATCTCTGGATCAGAGGCCTTATACCGACAAGTAAAGTCAGACATCCAAGAAGTCGTTAGCATTGTTCCTGAGCCTATTGCAAAAGCTTTCTTTGTGAAAGGTCATAAGATACATTTATCATCTGGGTCACCAAAGGTGTGTTCGAAAATTTCACAGAGTGACATTGTAAAACACGCTGGAAAAGAGCAGTCAGAAGGATCTAGGTTCTCCTGCTGGTTTGCAGACTCCAAATCTTCAGGAGTAGCTCTAGGAAGCGGCATCTTAAATGGACAAGGTATTTCACTTCAGCAGGCGATTAAACACTCACTATTAAGATCTATAATTAGCTTTTACTCTTTTGCGATCGTACCAAACTTAGGTTCTGAACTCGCTCAAGGCTCTGGTTATGCCTCCGTGCTAAGCAAAGTAGATGGAGTTAGAAATGTATTAGCAGGTTCGCTTCTTAACGACGCTGCACAAAACGAAATCTCAGATATGAGCTTTCTGCAATCAATGGATAAAGCGACTTTAGGCCATTACGCCCTCATCGAGTCCATAGATTCAGTGTTATGTAGTAACCGTACCTTGAATGTGTTTAGAAGTTGTTTTCCTAGTACCTACTCTTCTTTCGGCAGTAACAAGCCAGCCTCTACTCAAGTAGATCTATCGGCGTGTAAAGCTGCGTTATAACTTAAGTAGTCAGGTTATAGACCTCCCCCCAAAGACTTCTATCTTCGGGTGACATAGCCACTCACTGAGAATAACTTTCTAGTAGTTTCAACTGTTTATATGGTTGCTGTAGAATCATTAATATGTTACTATCTGCCCTTATAATTTCACGGAGAGGCAGTGTTTCTCGCACTCAAATCTAAAGAACTCTTTTTAAAATTAAATATTTTGGGGGCTGACCATGGCCGATCGTAAGGAGTCTAACTTCCGTCAAGGTCTATCTTATGACGATGTATTATTAATTCCTCAGCACTCTGAGATACTTCCCAACCAAGCGAAGCTCAAGACTGCTTTCACTAAACGACTAACTTTAAACGCACCACTGATCTCAGCAGCGATGGATACCGTTACTGAGTCTAAGACAGCTATTACCATGGCCCACTTAGGCGGCATCGGGGTCATTCATAAGAACATGAGTATTTCCTCGCAATCGATGGAAGTACATAAAGTAAAGCGTTCCGAATCG
>JANQHA010000657.1 GCA_028282865.1 Oligoflexales bacterium | reverse complement strand
AGATAGACTTGCCTCAAAGATAGCTACCTAAGCAGCCGTCGGGTCAAACCTACCAGCAAGGTATATCGAAATAGATATCTGAGCTCGTTCAAACTCTTTCATCGAGGCTGCATAAAGATACCTTAAGTACTCAACTCTAATCTTTGTTAGGTTGCCATAAATCTTCTCAAATAGAAAAGCTAACCTCTGGCAACCTGAAGATATAAAAAGCCCTCTTAATTTATGAACGGCATACTCTAAAAGTGTAAAATTCTCATATTCCAACTGAACTTTAATAATTCTCATTAATTGCTTAGCTTCATCAACAACCAAATCTAGCTTAGAGTCGACTGTAACATCTCCAAACTCTAAGCAACTCTCAATTTCAGATGGATTAAAGCTGTCAAGGCGCTCAACGACGGCTATTTCATCAGAAATCTTTTGTTGAAAATCCACCACTAATACCCCCCCATACTGAGACTTACTGCGTCGCTCTACAAATTATTTAAATTAGCACTAGGCTCGATAATACAGATTCTTGCAAGAATTCTCAATACGTTCAGTGACAAAATTAATAGGTATTGTTAGTTCTTTCGTAATAATCAGAAAGCTAAAAATCAAATAAACTTAATGGATTATTGGTTACAGCCTACTTTAGCACTAGTTAGCGAGGTATTCTGAGTAAAATTTAACCACAGCTGATGTAAACTCAGAATATGAAAGTACGTTAATTAAATAGTTTTCGTTTATATCAACCTTCGCCAAAAAACTCTGCCGATAAAGCATTAAGAGTTTTTACTTTTTCCGCGTTCGACATATTACTTTCACATCCAAATAATTAACTTAATTTAGGCTCTTTAGGCCAGGTGAAGATGAAAGTCGCGCCGGGCGATTGGTCATTGTTTCTTACCCAGACCTCGCCGCCTTCTCTCTCCACTGTTTTCTTTACAATCGCAAGCCCAAGACCACTTGCTTCGATATCATCCTTTGGCTTTAAAGTTTTAAACAAACCAAAAATATGCTGCTGCTGGTCTTTGGGAATCCCTGGACCATCGTCAGTGACCGATATCTTGTAAAAGTCCAGATCTTCACTGCAGTTAATAGTAACACAGCCACTGTCACTCGATCTATGCTTAATAGAATTGCTTATGAGATTACGTAAGACTGTCTGAAAGGGAGATTTTTTAGCTCTAAAGCTAGGTAAAGCTCCTTGGGCCTTAACCTCATAGGGCTCAGGCTTATCTAATAACCCGTCTATATAGGACACCGATTCGGAGACACTGATAAGCTCTACACTCTGATTGGTTCTTCCAATTTTTGAGTATTCTAACAGGCCGTCAAGAAGATCCTCCATTCTTTTAACACGCCCCGAGAGGGTTTTTAGATCTTCTCGCGACTTTTCAGGTAAAAGCTCATTGGTATCTTCTTCAATCCATTTAGCGAGATTATTTATCGCTCTTAATGGAGATCTAAGGTCATGACTTGCGACATAGGCAAAATCATCCAGGTCAGTATTAGAGCGTAAAAGTTCTTTGTTCATAGCCTCAAGCGATGAAATGTACTCTTTTCTTTCTGTAATATCGACAACAGAAGCAACAACAAAGCATTCATTAGAGATTTTTATAGGAGTTAGACCTATCTCCAGAGGGACCTCGTTACCTTGTTTATCGACGCCGTATAGGTCCCTTCCTGCACCCATCGCCCTTGAACTCGGATTGGCTATGAACGACTCCCTATGACTACCATGCATAGCTCGGATATCTGCAGGCACTAACTGGTCAACCGACATTCCGACCAGTTCGTCGCTACCATAACCAAAAATTTGCTCAAGTTTTTTATTAGCAATTAAAATTTCACCCTTGCTATCAACCACCATCATGCCATTTGGTGCAGCGGTAAGAGCTAGCTTGAATTTATCCTCATGAGATTGATCCGGCAAAAATAAGCCTAAAAATTTGTCTAACAAAAAACGTAGCTTTATTTTAATTGACAAAAAGTTTCACCGTCCTTCTGCTAAATAATCGAAGTTCCGGATAAAGGTCCTGCCTAAATGTAGGATTTAGCAAAATACTCCGACCCAGCTAACATAACTAGATCACAGGATCAGCTCCTAGGCAATTTATAAATCCTGAGCTCTGCGATCAAGTTGCAACGCCATCACTCGCATGCAACGGTCGCTATCCCATAGCCCTAGTCAATAAATCACGAAATAAATAGCTAGACTTGACGGTTGGTTGAGGTATTTATCTGGTATTTCAGTGGTTTTCGTCTTAGGTTTAAGTAGGCCCTATAAGAAAGGTTAACTGTGGGACTTATTGTTCATAAATATGGTGGGACATCGGTCGGTAGTAT
>JANQHA010000596.1 GCA_028282865.1 Oligoflexales bacterium | reverse complement strand
CTCCAAGGATCAAAAGTGGCGCCTGCAGTTGGCTCGGATCAGAAATATAGTGATTGATTTCCGCTGATGGTTTGTTCATGTTGATTCCCTAGCCATGGTACGCTAATAAATATTGCTATCGATGTATTAAGGATACCTTAGCTATGAACTTTATTGAAGAGATGCGTGGACGTGGGTTAGTGGCGCAATTGACCCACGAAGAGGAACTACGGGCACATGTTGGTACAAAACAAACTGCTTACGTTGGCTTTGACCCCACGGCTTCCAGCCTACATGTTGGGCACTTAATCCCGGTGATGCTGCTAGCTAGGTGGCAAAGAGCCGGTCATAAAGCCATTGCCTTAATGGGAGGAGGCACGGCTCTAATTGGCGACCCGACCGGAAAGACTAGCATGAGAAAAATGCTTACGGAAGATATGATAGGCCGTAATATCGAACAATTCCAGAAGCAGGTTCAAGGTCTCATCCGATTCGACTCTCCCGATGATGGTATTATCTTAAATAATGCAGACTGGCTTTGTCCGTTGAATTATTTGGAGTTTCTTCGTGAGATCGGCAGCCAGTTTAGTGTGAACCGAATGCTGACTGCCGAATGTTTCAAATCTAGAATGGAAACCGGGCTATCGTTTTTAGAGTTTAATTATATGCTGCTGCAGGGTTACGATTTTTTACACCTGTTTAGAACTCAAGATTGTACCGTTCAACTTGGTGGCGATGATCAGTGGAGTAATATGCTAGCGGGAATGGATTTGGTGCGCCGTGTGATCCAGAAACAAGCGTACTGCATGACAAATCCACTGTTAACGACATCAGAAGGAAAGAAAATGGGCAAGACAGAGGGAGGGGCCGTTTGGATCGACCCGAATCTTACGCCTCCTTACGATTACTACCAATACTGGCGTAATGTGACTGACGATATGGTTGGCCCTTGCTTGCGATATTTTACATTTTTGCCAATGGATGAAGTTTTAGGCCTCGAAAAACTCGAAGGAGCTGATATCAATCAGGCAAAAACCCGGTTGGCCTATGAAGCGACCAGTATTGTCCATGGAGAAGAAGAGGCCACTAAGGCAAAGAAATCCGCTGATAAGCTATTTTCTTCCCAGCAAGGGGCAGGTGGCTCTGGAAGCGAGCCGGAGACTACGATTTCGGCGGCTGAGTATGGCTCTGAGATGGGTGTGATCGGATTACTTATGGAGGTTGGTGCGGCTCCTTCAAAGGGAGAAGCTAGGCGGCTTGTTAAACAGGGTGGTATCTCGATTAACGGGAAAAAAGTTAATGATATTAATGCTAAAATAGCCCGCTCTGAGTTAAATGACCAAGATGGTGCTCTCATCAAAAAGGGCAAAAAGCACTATTATCGTTTAAGAATTTCGGATTAGGTTAAGTTGAAAATAGCGGGACCCGAATAGTATAATAACAGGCAAAGGGGGAGATCAATGCGTATCGTTATCTTTGCATATAAAATGATTTCAGTATTAGCGGCTATGACGTTTGCTGTCACGGCTATGTCAGCTACAATTGCTGCGAAAAAAGACGGTGTCAAAGTATTTGATAGGCCCTCGAAGCGGGCTAATGTTATCTTAAAGCTTAAGAAAGGCCAGGCCTTAGAAGCCTCGGAGCGTTCTGGTATGTATTGGCGCGTCCAAGTCGAGGACTCTAAAACTGGCTATGTTGCTTTTATGAAGGTAAGGCGTAAGGCTTCTAGCTCATCAGCCTTAAGTAATGCTATTAAAGATGCCGCTCATAAAAGCCGCGATATGGACGGCGTTAAAACCGCCCGATCAAGATCTGCAGTGATGGGCGTCCGCGGACTTGATGAAAGCTCAGAAACTGCTTATGCAGGTAACACAACCCCAAATCTACGTATGGTATACGCGATGGAAGATCGCCAGGTATCAGCCAAGAAAATCAGGCGTCATGAGAATTTGATCATGGAAGAAGTTGGTAAACGCTACAACGACGAGTGATTTACATGTTAAATCACTACTTAATATGTCTGGTTAAAGAGTAAATTTGTAACTTATAAGTCTATCCACAGCGGCCCTAGTGATCGCCACGGGGATAGTTTAATATCAAGAGCTTCATCGCTGTACCGCTAGAAAAAGACACAGTTACTATGCGGATGCAGAATACTTGAATTTCTCTGCGATCCTTAAGAAAAAGCTAAATCTATTGTAGAATATAAGGAGGCTCATTTTGACAAGGGGTACTATTTTATGTGGTTCCGGATATCTGGTGCGGTACTTTGTGTTACTTGGATTGGAATGCTGAGCGTAGTCGTCTTCTCATGTACAACGACTAAAGAGAAAAAGGCAAGTCCTGAAGAAATAGAACGGCAAAAAAAAATCGAGGAATTTCAAGCCGAGCTAGAGATTGGTCGTAACATGGCGGGTCGTTTACTGCAGTTTTACGGAACTCAAGAAAACGTTCAGCTGCTTGAGTATGTAAACCGTGTAGGCTCTTATTTGGCAGGTTATAGCAGCTACCCTGACCGAAGGTATATGTTTGAAATCATAGATTCAGAGATAGTGAATGCTTTCGCTTGTCCCGGGGGGTACATCATGGTAACTGCCGGATCTATCAAGCATGCAAAAAATGAAGCAGAATTAGCTGGAGTGTTAGCCCATGAGATTGCACATGTCGGCCACCGGCATATGTTTGACCGCCTGCGCAATATGTCGAAAGAAGACATGGATAAAGCAAACGAAATTGCAAATAAAGAGCTTAGAGAAAACCCTATTTTAAAAGCTAGGCAGAGGCCAGAACCCGAGGAGTCTGCTTTTGGTGATCTGGTTGCCAAGTATTTATCGGCAGGATCTGGTGGCCTTAGTATTTTGAAAGCAGCAGGAGCGGGAATGGCAGTTATGTTGGAGCAGGGCTTAGGCGCAGAAAAAGAGTATGCGGCTGATGGACTTGGTACACGAACCTATGTCAGTGCCGGCTATGATCCTGGTTCGTTCAGTCAATTTCTATGTCGGTTAAAAAATAAGTCTTCAAAAAAAGACTGTAAAATAAAAGCCAAAAAAAAGAAGAAGAGTGAACCTAAAACCATTTTAGCCAAAACGCACCCTGCAGTTGAGGATCGAATTGTTAATATTGAGAAGGTTCTTAAAGAGCTAAATAGCGACGAAATTATTGGAGCAAAAGGTGCGCGTCGTTACAGGAAGTATCGTCGTAAACTAGCTAAGAAATAGAAAATATTAGCATTGCTGATAGGCCGTTTGTTGAATGAATATTAGGAGTCAGGGATGAGATTCTGGAGCGTATTTTTTTTCGCGTTTGTCGCGAATGCAAGTATGTTAGTCGCGGATCAGTTTCATTATAACAATGTTATTGTTGGGGATCGGGCATCTGGTATGGGGGGTGCTTTTTGTGCTATAGCTGATGATGCTTCCGGTGTGGTTTACAACCCCGCCGGGTTAGCTTTTGCTTTGTCAAATGATATCTCGGGCTCGGCAAACGCGTTCTATCAAAAGAAAGTAACCTATAAAAAGGCCGCCTTTGACGAAGATTTTGTTGAAGAAAGCCAGGGGACAGTTTCGCCATTTGTCGGCGCCTTAGGAAAATTAGATCATATCATGCCTGGTCTAGTATTTGCTTTTGGTATTTTTTCTCCCGATACCGAGCTAAAGGACCAGGACGATCTTTTGTATAAATCTGACGGCAGCCAACGACTTCATCGAACCGCGAATCTAAGGGCCGGCACTACCAAAGTTGGCGTTGCAGTAGCCAAGCGTATGGGCTCTGGTTTTGGCGTTGGGTTTGGCCTTACTTATTTGATGATCGATGAACTTGCACAGGTATACCAAGACGTGACTACGGCGTTTACTGCGGTTGAGCTGGACTCAAGTAATAATCAAGTTACAGATAGTAGTGGCAACGCTGTAGCGGCTACTTACTACCGTTATTTGACTAAAAATGTCCGGGAGCGATTAGAGGCCCAGGCGATTGAGGCCGGGCTTGGGCTGCAGTACGCACTTAAGAAAGTATCGTTTGGACTACACGTTAAAGTTCCATTTATTGTTTACGAGCGATACTCGATCGGATCCGAGCAAACGGTTCATTACACCGACTCTGAAGGTAAGGGGGTCGTCGATATTACTAAAGCGGGTCTGACCTCTTCGGAGGCTGGGAGGTCTGTCATAGAAAGAGCTAAATCGAAGAAGCCCCTCAAAAAACTACCTACGGAGGTTCGGGTGGGAGCTGCTTACTTCGCATCAGCGTCATTGTTGGCAACTGCCGATGCGATCTATTACTCCGAAACCAAAGGGGATCTAAGTAGTTACGAGAGAGATGCGGTAATTAACTACGCCCTCGGTTTGGAATATTACATAACCTCGTCGTTTCCAATGAGAATGGGACTTTTTACTAATAACGACTCTCGTCCCAAGCCTGACAGTAGCAAAACCAACCAAAGGGACTCGATTGACTATATTGGGGGGTCGTTTTTTTTGGCAATGGTTCAGCCTAATTCTCAGATATCGGCGGGTGTAATTTACCAGAATGGTACGGGAAAAGCCCAGAAGATATCGAATGACAGCACGATCCAAAGTGTTACAGCATCCTCGACAACTTTGGGTTTTTCAGTTTCTCATAATTTCTAGTAGAATAATTGATCTAGCTTAGATATTTTGGCGGCTAGGTAGGGGGACTCTAGTATGTCCGATGACACTATTCCAATAACTCCCGAAGGTTATGAACTTCTTACTGCGGAGTTAAAAAATTTAAAAGAGGTGGAACGACCTCAGGTGATTTTAGATATTGCCGAAGCTCGAGCCCACGGTGACCTTAAGGAAAACGCTGAATATCATGCTGCAAGGGAGCGCCAAGGTTTTGTAGAGGCGCGTATCAAGGAACTTGATGGTAGTCTATCCCGCGCTAAGGTTATCGATTTTAGGGGACAGAATATCGATCAGGTGCGCATTGGTGCTTACGTCACAGTGACCGATGAGGAATCTGGCGAAGAAAAAACCTTTCGTATTGTCGGCGATCTCGAAGCAGATATTGAAAACAATAAGCTGTCGCTTAGCTCACCAATTGCCAAAGCTCTTATGGGGAAATCTACCGATGACTTTGTAGAGGTAAAGGTTCCTAAAGGCACTGTCGAGTATGTGATTTCTGAGATTAAGTATTAAAAAAGTTGTGATATAATTAGAAAATTGTCGCCAATGGAATGGTCGAAGTCATGTGTATAGGGATATCTATGTATAGACCACATTATTTTTTGATTGCTGCTAGTGTGCTTTTGAGCCTTTCTTGTAAATCGCGATCTACCTCAAGCGAAGTAAAAATAGATCCTGCGGGGTCAGATAAGATTGCAGCGGTAGATTTTTTACCGTCACAATTTGGATTCGTATTTTCTTATGGTCGAGGCCAGAGTAATCGAATTTCTTTGATGAAATATAATAATAGTTCTCGTAGCAGCCGGGAGCAAGTTGGATATTTTAGATACAAGAAATTTCATAGCAGCTGGAATCATAAAACACCTTTTATATTTGTTGAAAGGAGCGGAGAAATATACGGAATCACCTTAGACCAGGTTGAAGCCAAGCCGGGGGAGTACAAGGTGTCGATCAAGCTAGACGACAGCTCTACCTCTAATACTGAAGTTTCTTTTACTATTGATGCAGTTTCTGCCAGTAGTAAATACGACTGGCCACTTGGTCTAGAGTTTAAGCTTGGTGGTGTTGACTATGTATTGCAAAATGAAAACCCCGGGATGAGCAATCTTGTTAAAGGTAATTTTCAATTCTTTACTAGAGATGATAAAGGCAAGCTGTCTAAGATAGGTGGTATTCATGTCGATGCACCAAGCGACTACCTGTGGCTTGGCTTTTTGAAACAAAAATTGCAAGCTACCCGGATAGAGCAGCTAGCATTATCGTTTTGTATTCTTTTGAGAACCTTGCACAAAAATGGTCAAATTGAGATGAGAGCTCGAACTCTTTAGGGATAGTTAATTTGCAAGTAGACGTTTGAAGTGTTATCCTCTAGGCAAGTTTAACTATATTTATGTTTGGGGCGATCTATGAAGGATGTGGCGGAATTTATTTGCTGTTTGGTATTCCTATGTGCTGGTTTAGTAGGCTGCAGCGATCGTAGCTTCGAGTTAAAAAACCTGAATCAAATTGATATAGATGAACCTCAGTCCCCTTCTATGGACTGGATCATGAGACAGTTGACTGAGAGCACCGAAGCAAATGGGTTTGCAAGTGCTTTCACCCCTGCTCCCTTACCCGATGGTAGAGTAGTTTATCTCGAAAGCACTTTAGTCGATGGGAATGACGTGTATAAACATTGGATCTTAGATCCCGATACTAATGAGCGAGAGCAGTTGAATTCTGATCGAGCATCCGTTTCTCGAAACTCCTATCCAACTGCTTTAGGAGACGACCGGATCGTTTATAATGGCTGGGGTTCTGAGGTTGTCGATGATGATGAAATTGATCCCGGTGGAATCTGGGTCATCAATCTGAAAAATCACCGCAGAAAGAAGATATTTAATTTTTATAGTGACTTTTACCAGCAAACTGGTTTTAACCCGCTCGCGACTACACCTGACGGCAAGGTCATCTTCTCTGAAGAAGTTGGGGAGGTGGAACCTACTACGGAACTTTGGATGATAGATCCTGATACTATGCATCGGTCTTTATTAGTTTCATCCGTTGACGGTCTCCCACATCACGGGCTTAGCGCATACGATCCCGCAGTTTTGCCTGATGGACGAATTGTTTTTATTACAGACCGTCCCGGAATAGGTATTTGGGAGTTTTGGATGATAGATCCCAAAACTAAAGAGTGGGAGCAACTCACAGACCATAGGGAAGGACGTGGAAATATCAGGGTATCGAGCCCAGGTGCTATGCCAGATGGGCGTATAGTCTATGCAACTGATATTTCTAAAGAATGGAAGTTCGAATTCTGGATGATGAATCCGGACACTAAGGAAAGAGAGCAGCTCATTAGTCGACAAGAGCTAGGCGAACTATCCCATATAAGTATGCCTAAATCACTGCCGGATGGGCGCATCGTATTCCAATCGAATATGTCTGACGACAAAACAACCCAGCTCTGGATATTAGAGCCAGACACTGGGGAGGGAGGGGGCTAGTCACGGTGCTACAGTCGTATTAGGCAAGATTCAACTTAAGATACACTTTCCCTAGTTATCAATGTTTCTCTGACCTAAAAAACTAGTAAATTAAGCCACTAATAAAATCTACTTGGGCGGTCTGCCTAGATATGTTAAAAGTCGGGTCTTCTTTTTATAGTAGCGTAAGCTTCTGTCTCAGGCTCCAATCGTTGTACTTGTATGAAATACTTTATTCTATTTATAGACCGCTGGTATACCAGCTAAAGGGTATTCTATCAGGAAAGGTTTTGCTTATTTTTACTGAGAAAGATGATTTTGTGAAGAAGACTTTGGGCGGTTTATTTTGCGTACTTTGTATATGCACTCCCTCTCTCTTTTCCTCTTATGGCGCTGAGAGCCAAGTTAACTGTGAAGTCCCGTTCCGCAAATCTAGAATGTCAGGCTCAAGTTCTAAGTCTCTATCTGAGGCGATCAAAGCTCCTGTAGGGCAGTCGGAAGATATTGTGGATCGTCGGAAATGGTACCAGAATGCTGCCCTTATTCTTCACAAAGATTACATTAGTACCAATGAGGGCTCAATCGAGAAGGTCGTAAAGCTCTCGACTTTTACCGTTTTAAAGTTTCATCAAAAATTTCCTGAAGAACTTTCTTTAGGGAAGCTAGCTGCATGGGCTGATTCCTATCGAGATGAATTAGAACCACTTTTAATGATGTTTGGTGCAGATTTTGTCCAGGCGGAACCTCGTCTGCGCTCAGCTCTGTTTCGAATGAAAGAACATACAAAAAAAGTTAGTCGGAGTTTAACGGACAAACTTAGTAGACGGCTTCTAGAAAATTATAGCGAAGCTTTAGTGGAGATTACAGAACGCTATAAAGGAGGAGCGTTAGGCCTGTTTGAAAATTTTGGTCAAGCTATTGTCGGGTTGGAGGCTAGACACAGGAAAACCTTATTGCAGCTTAAAAAATATTACAAAGAGCAGGATTATTACACCTTTTTGTGGGTTCCAAAGATTCTTTTAGAAACATACCCGGATGACTTAGTGTGGATTGCTCAAAATACTGGTGATGAAACTTCGGAGGTTTTTCATGAGATCCCTGAAGAGGCGTATGTTAATAACCCAACCGTGTACAAGGATTTAATAGAAAGGTATCGTGGAGCGTCTAGGTTTTTCTTTAAAGAGGACCCCGGAATCGTAGCTGAGGTTGAAGGTATCTATCGTCCTAGTTTGATGAGGATTAAACGGGAGTTAAAATCTCACGATGAATTTAGCTTAAGCGATGTTTTGCGTCTATTCAGCCTAAGGCTTGCTGCTCGTTATGAAGAAACGATTGTGGAATTGACCCGTATATCCGGTCGCCACTACTATGATGCTCTTGATGCTTTAAGAGATTATGTTACCGAATATAAGTCAGACCCGAGCTTTCTTGTCGAGATGGCTAAGGTTCTAAAAGATACTCCCGGAGCTTTTTTAAGATCAGCTAATAAGAAGTTAGTGCTATCATCTCCAGAGTTTTTGCTGTCTTTGTCTGGGATTACTGGTTTGAAAGCTCACAGGATTGCAAGAGAGCTCTCGCCAGCGTTAGCTAAAGAAAGGCCAGATGAAATATTGCAATTAGCGAGGCGTCGACCTGATTCTCTTAGTGGCCTTGCGAAAGTATTTGGCGCTGATCTCTTGGAGAAGGAATCGCTTCATTTCGAAGCAATTGATACTATCGAGAAACACACTAGGGCTAGTTCAGGAGAGTTTTTTGCTCATGTTCCGATAGAGCTGTGGGAAGACCCTAAAGTTCTTAAGGCGGTAGAGTTTTACGAGGAAGCAGCGGTTGATCACTTCATATTTTCTAAGAGGTTTATAGGTGCTTCTAGAACATCAGACGTGCCGTTTGATTGGGTGGAAGCGGCTAATGATCCTTTACTACAGCTCAACAAAGCTCTTTTTGGTATCGTCCATTTCAGCAAACTTATCGAACCGTCCATCAACCCTTCTATTGAAAAATCCGTTTTGGCGGAGAATATTAAAAATTTGGACCCTGATTACCGTGGCGATAAGCCTTTGGCCTTCTTTTTCTTTGCTAAGGATGATCGGAGTGGGGCGATCCACCGAAATCTGGGCAGTAAGTTGGCTTCTATAAGGGACAACTACCGGTTATTTGTTGCTGAAGTAGATAGAAAAGAACAGATTACCGAAATTCTAGACAGAATCACTGGTATCTTGGCTGCCGGATCTACCAGGGAACGAACCGACAAAAAGGTAGACCTATTAATAATCAACGGTCATGCAAATACCCAATACATGGCGCTTGGAACGACTTCAATCGATGACGCTCGCGCTATGAAGGTAAGAACCCAATCGGGAGCTAGTTATGTTGCTGCAACCGACGATATTATATTTAAGCAGTGGGGTCGCTATTTAAATCAAGGAGCTCATCTTATTTTGTCTGGATGTAATGTTGCTGGAGATAACTCAGAAGGAGTACCTTTAGTGTTTGAAGCCAAGAAGTCTATCCCGCATGTCGAAGTTTTTGGTCCAAATAAGGAGTCGGCTGGTTTTCGCGTAATTATTAAGGATGAAAAGTTTTCTGGGGTTAGGTTTGGTGGCGCAGCGACAGTTCAGCCGATGCTTTTACCCGATTAAGCTTCTTTACAAACCTGCTATATGAACTCCTTATAAAAGTGAGTTCATAAAGGTGTTTCAAGATACATTTTTCCCAGCTATCAATACCTTAGCTGGGAGGTGTTTGCCAAGATCTGCCACCCATTGCTCTAAGGTATGTAGCTCAGAGTAAACACAAAGATCGGCGTCCATACCTTTAGCGAGTGCTCCTTTGGTCTTCTCCAGACCGAGAGAGGTCGATGGTATGTAAGTGACCGCCGCAATCGTCTCTGCAGGTGTCAATCCACAGTGAAGTGCACCGATGGTTGCGATAAATGGTAGGTTGTTGACCTGGCATGATCCCGGGTTGAAGTCGGTTGCTAAAGCGATCGAGCAATTTTTATCACGAAACTTCTTAGCTTGAGCGTAAGGGATTTTTGTATAGAGTGAGGTGCCGGGCAGTAAGATTGCTACGACACCGGCTTCTGCCATAGCTGATATGCCTCGCTCAGTTGCGCACTCTAAATGATCTGCTGAAAGGGCTTGCCATTTTGCAGCCGCTTCTGCCGCACCTGAGTCGGCAAACTCATCGGCATGAATCCGGACCTTTAGCCCTAGATCTTTAGCTTTTTGAATATGTGCTTCTATTTGATCCGGCGAGAAGTAACCATTTTCGACAAAAGCATCGACGAATGAAGCTAACGATTGTGACGCTACCTCTGGAAGAAGCTGGTTGGTAGCGTGGTCGATATAGCTTTCGAT
>JANQHA010000048.1 GCA_028282865.1 Oligoflexales bacterium | reverse complement strand
GACCATCATCCAAATCGGGTGCTGAACCTCAAGAGGTACAAAAAAGCCAGCAGTGGCTAGTATAAGTAACCCTAAGATGATCGATTTACTAGCAGCGGCACCAACATAGCCCATCACAATTTCCACGTAAGAAACCGGGGCCGATAAAACTTCAAAAATAGTCCCAGTAAACCTAGGAAAATAAATTCCAAAGGAGGCATTGGCTATACTTTGAGTTAATACCGATAACATAATCAGTCCTGGGACAATAAATGACCCATAAGCAATCCCATCAACCTCGCTGATCCTTGAACCAATCGCCGATCCAAATACTACAAAATATAACGAGGTAGACATCACAGGAGAAGCGATGCTTTGACCAATCGTACGCCACATCCGGTCCATCTCAAACAAATAAATTGTTTTAACAGCTCGTAGGTTCATCGTTCCTTCACCAATTCCACAAAAATTTCTTCTAAAGAACTCTGTTTTGTATCGAGATCTTTATAGCGCACTCCGGTTTGGTTTAGCTTTTCAAAAAGATCAGATATTCTCAAGCCATCTTCCCGAGCATCGTAAGTATAAACCAGCTTAGACCCATCGATACGTAAATTATAAGAAGAGAGTGTTTCGGGAACAGAGGGGATTGGCTCACTTAACTCAAAAGTCATTTGTTTAGTTCCCAACTTTTTCATAATGCTTGATGTCTCTTCAATTAAAATAATCTCGCCTTTATTAATCACTCCAACTCTATCAGCCATCTCTTCGGCTTCTTCGATGTAGTGGGTCGTCAAAATAATCGTCACACCCGACTCACGCAGTGCATGGACCTGCTTCCACATGTCTTTCCTAAGCTCGACATCGACACCGGCAGTGGGCTCATCAAGAAATAGAATTCTAGGTTCATGAGACAGGGCTTTTGCGATCATGACCCTGCGCTTCATGCCGCCAGAAAGGCTCATCAGTCGATTGTCTTTTTTTTCCCACAAAGATAAATCTTTTAGAATTTTTTCAATGTGATCTGGATTTTTAGGTTTTCCAAAAAGGCCGCGAGTAAAATTAACCGTATTCCAAACTGATTCAAAAGCGTCATTAGTTAACTCTTGTGGAACTAACCCTATGAGTGATCGTGCTTTTCGGTATTCCTTTACTATATCGTGACCACCGACAGAAATAGAGCCGCTACTAGCATTTGTTATACCGCAGATAATACTGATAAGAGTTGTTTTACCAGCACCATTCGGCCCAAGAAGTGCGAAGATCTCACCAGATTTAATATCCAAGTTAACCTGGTTAAGAGCCTGGAACCCCCCATCGTAAACTTTATTAAGATTTGAAACTGATATCATCGACTCCATAAAACTATCTTACATAGATTTGACAGTTTTTGTCTCAATAAATATCAAGAAGTAAAAAAATAAACTGGTGACTACCAGAAGGGCTAATTAGTTATCCCTAGATCAAAACGAACGCGATTTTCAATAGCCTCCCGGCAGATTGGACAAAAGTTCGGTCCATCATCCATAACACAAGAAAGACCAGGCTTATGGCTCTTGCCTCTGGGCTCGGTATCACCATACCCGCCAGCATAAGCACCATAAGGCCCATTACCATTCCAGCGCCAAGCCTGTGTGGGAATTGGGGTACTGGCTTTGACATGATTCTGCCATTTCAAAGAAGAACGAGATGTTTGGAAAGTTATGTTTTGTGACCAAGGTTCGGCGATACCTGGGGCAAAAGCCAATTCAGTAGCACCTCCACCGCTATACTCTTCATTTAAACCAAAAAAATGTCCCATTTCATGAAGCAGCAAATATTCGAATGAAGTGGACCGCGCTGGTATAGCTGTAAGCTCACGATAATTACCAACCCCCCAATAACTCTGGCTGTCTACCAAAACTAAGGCATAATCATAAGGCACCTGTGCAATCGAGCGCCGAAATTTTTCCTCCCGCGTAGGGTAGACAATTCTATACCAGCGATCCATACGGTGCCAATAGGGGTAATATAGGCTGAGGAAAGAGTCTCTTTCTGGAATCGGAAAGCCTAAATTAGCGGCTCCGCCTAACGGTTTTCTCGAAGGCGCAAACACGGCGCGGATTTCAAAGCGATGAAACCCCGGAAATTTTTTGCGCCATAATGTCGAGACGGCCCGATCGACGTCATCTATAAAACGTGACATAGAACCTGACCGATAGCCCTCGGCGTAGATATTAAGCAGCAGCTTTGGCGAAATACTTGCGAACTTTATAAACTCGACCTCTATATCTTGCTGTTTAGGAGCTTCTACTAGCTTTGAGGGGTCAATAAACTCCTCCAGAACCTTTTCCATCCTGCCGGTTCGAGCATGCTCAGCGATCATCCGAAATAGCACCCGATTTTTTGGCATCGGAAACCTAAAACTTAAAGCTCTTGCGAGGCTCCTGTAGCTCACTCCGATGCCAATGCTATCAGTCGCCAAAAAACTACCTGACGCAGTATCGTATATTTCCGCCCTAAAGCTCCCTAATCTATCTTTTGCTTGAGACCTACGTTCGAGAGAATCAGTGCCAGAGCGCTCTTTTAGCGCACCACCAAAAGTATAGCTACTGCCGTCCCAGTCGATACGGACCCTAAGCACAGATTTGCCGGTCATTTGCGGAGATTTATTAGTCTTTTTATTCCAAAAAAGCTTCGGTTTCGATTTCCAGAAATCTGCGCTAACTTTAGGCACGGCATTTTGGTCTGGGTGAGGGTTGCCCAAAGCCGACGACTGCGCATACTGAAACACAGCTATCCATGCGAAAATGCGGCAAAAACGCAACATATCTTCCTCAAATTAAGAATCTCTATAGCTCAGAATATTTATTGATGATATCCTATTTTAGCACGGGGAACAGCATATGCACCAGTAGGAGCTACCAGCTATGAGCGAACAACATTACGGAGACAGATTTGAGGGTGCCGTCATTTTTGCGATGATTACTTTAATAGTGCTATCGATTGTGGGGGTTATTGCTCTGCAGTCCGCCCACCATAAAGAATGCTCTGCCTCAGACTATACCTACTGCGGCGAGCCTGCTGGCCACTAAATCCATTAGGAATCACGCTTGAGTGTTATCAAACGCAATCGAAGAAACTCAAACCAGGATTTAGCCGAAGCAATCGAGTCTTTCTGTGAGCTACTCGAAACCCAGGACGAGGCCGAAGCAATCGAAGAACTAAAATCGATCAAAACGCAACTCGCCAAACACGCAGCTGGCTCCGAGCCACACAGAGCAACCATATCCCAGCTGCTTGAAACATTTGACGAACAAGAAT
>JANQHA010000539.1 GCA_028282865.1 Oligoflexales bacterium | reverse complement strand
TTTTAGCCGAGTAATACACTATTTCACAATCATCGGTGTAAAAGACCTGCACATCCTTAACAATGGTACCAGACCACTCAACTGAAAGAGTATTTAGAAAGGCAGCTACAGCCTCTGACTGGTTGCCAAGGTCTTGACAAAGGTTCAAGTTCACTTCGGTTCTATCTTCATTGTCACAGTTAAAAGTTTTAACGGTGAGCTGTTGACTCCTAGAGTCGTAACGATGACGGTAGATAAAGTTTTTAACCCCCTTAAGTAGATAATAAGTATCAACCACTTCAACTTTGTAAGAATCAACGAGGGTTAGCTTTTCAGTTATTAGGCGACGGAAGTTATCTAAATCAAACTGATCATCTACTAGGAATTTATGCTCGATTTCTTTGAACTTCATTGATACCCGCAATTATAGTTTATAGCTCAGTCGAGCAATATTTCTAAATCTACGGTCGTCACCATAGCGTTTCTTTTCAAATAAGCCACTATGAAAATGATAAAAGTCATTAACAAATGATGCGCGGGTACTTAGCTTATAGTGAAGCCTAAGCCGATAATGGCTATGAGTCTCTCGTATATAGCGGTAGTCGTTAGATTCAGAGTCTTTTTCGTACTCAGGAAGATACTTAACATCATAAAACGCTCCTACTTCAAGCGAAAGATCTCTATCCCACGACGGAGATATCCCTAAGCCAGTCATATATTGAGAATAGTAGCGCATAGCTACATCTTCAACTGGTTCCTCAGAGTTTGACTCTCCACTTCCATCCCCGGCAGCTGCGAAGTGATCACGCTCGCTTGGCTCTCGGTCGTCATTTCGATATTGTTTGCCACTAAAAAACTGGGTCCAGTAATCAACCCCAGTTTTTAGCGTCAACTTAGAGCCAAAGAGATGAAGCGGTAGGATCAGAGTTGGAGCTATGCCAATGGTATAAACTGTATCAGATGTATAGTCTTTATTTTCACTAGCTTCGTAATCGTTTATATCGAAAGGAAATTGGACTAAGTTGTATTGAACTATCTGACCATAACGGCTCATCCACGGATAAATATCTATTTCGAACTCCGGCCTTCTTTGCTGGATTTGCTGGGTATTTGGAGACTTGATTAAACCGAAAGTAAAGTAGCCATCGATTAAACCATTTCTAAACGTTGCACCAAGCTTAGCGCGCCCATGAATCGAGGGCATCTGCCGGGACCTCTGGTTTTCACTACCATAGTAAGTGTTAAGTTGATGGCGAAGCTCAAGGCTATCATAAATTTTTGCAGGAAATTCCGATTCGTCTTCGCTAGGAATCACTACGCTCGAAATATCTGATTTGCCGTCTTTTGCTTCAGCTGGAGTTAAAAGTGATAGACTGGCGAGTAGAGTTATATAAGGTATAAAGCGAACCATTAGTGACCCCCTAGCAATGTTAGGAATTTTTTGCTTAGCTGACTTTAATCATACCAAAATCAGAGAAGTTCGACGTTTAACTCTGCTGAAAAAAAATCATATTTATTAGAATAACTAGGTAGTTCACCTAGAAAGACTAGGACAGGGTTTGAACGGTTAGCAGGTTACTCTCTTGCCTACTTAAGGGAGACAAAGTGACGCTTACAAAAACAATCTTATCACCGGCACACAACCACGAACGCGATAGCAGCAAATCATTTACAAATGGCAGCACCTGATCGATAACGGGCTCACCATCAAGCAGTATACCGTCTACACCGCGGATAATTGAAAGTCTTGATAAGACTTCTTCTTCAAGCGTCAAGGCAATGATAGGCTCGGGAAACCGGAAAGATGAGAGTTTTACCGCAGTGTTGCCCTCTTTTGTCAGGCAGACAATAGCCTTGGCCCCTACTCGGTCAGCAGTTTTATAAGCAGTGAACGCTACAGCGTCCATTTCCTCGTGAATTTCCGGCAAATGTTTTTGCCAATTTCGTCGAGTAGTCTTATTCTCCTCAACATCTTCTACCACTTTTCTAAGCAATGCAATGGCACGGTTGGCGTGAGACCCATAAGAAATCTCCTCCGAAAGAACCACGGCATCGGTGCCGTCTAACACGACATTTGCAACATCTGAAACCTCTGCTCTAGTAGGGGTCACGTTATGCCTCATCGACCCCAGCATCTCACTAGCCGTTAAAACAATCTTAGCGTTGTCGTTACAAAGCTGGATCACCTCTTTCGTAAGGACAGGAATCATAGCAGGGGGCATAAACAACGCGAGCTCCCTGCGAGAAATAAACACACCGTGAACACTGTCAAGCAACTCACTGACCTTCTCATATACATTCTTCGAATTTAGCTTTAAAAAAATCCAGGGCGTCCGCGTGCTTGAACTGTAGCATAGCTCTTTAATCAGATTAATTTCCTCGACGGAAGAAAAACCAGGGACGATCAAAAAATCAATATTTCTAGAAAAAATCTCTTTCAACTCTTCCGATGAGAAATCTTCCATCCTCGGATCTTGGCGGGTTTTGGGAATATGAACATCGGCACAAGCCAGAACCGTTCCTCCTTGAGCTACCTGAGCCTCAATAACGTCATCAGAAACACTAAGAATTGTAAGCACGACATCGCCGAACCCGATATACACAGTGGCGCCAACTTCAAAAAATTTCTGCCAAAGGTCGGTATCGATTCGGATATCTCCATCACCATCTGGAGGCATTACCCGGACAATTTCACCGTATGCAACCTCATAGGGATCATGACCTTCGGCGATAATCCCTCGGACCTTGGCTGAAACGTCGATCATAATCGGGATTGGGTGGTCGTTTTTCGAAACCACCGCAGATAGCTCATCAAGAAACTGGCAGATAACCTTTGCAGACCCAGTTTCATAAATCAGCCTAACCGCGTCGAACTCTATATCAATAAGCTCTGAAGCTAATCCCGGTCTAAGGTTTGCGGGTTCGTAGGACCAAACGATTTTAGTGCGGCGATCATTTTTGACAATCACGAGTCTGCTACCTTTATCAAATCTTCACCAACCTTAATCTCACGAGGATAATCATCTCTCATTGCAGGAAATTTTTCCAATGCTTTATCATTGAAAACCAACACGACTGTGGAACCCAGCATAAATGTCCCGAGCTCATCGCCAATTTTAATGGCTGCTGCATTTTCCAAGCTTAGTCTAGCTGCACTTTCCAGCTTTAAAAGCTCGGCGTTAGTCGAAAAGTTGGGCCAAAAAGGCGATACGATCCGGCCAACATTTAAGGCTCCGACCATCACGGTATAAACGGTACCGCCGTTATCAAGTCTAATTTCAAAAATTAACCTCTCATTTCTATTAAAAAGCCGAGGCATAAACCGGACAAATAATTTGTTCACTGGCCACAAGCTGCCCGGCACGTAAGTCATTTGGATCAATTCTCCAGACACTGGGCTATGGACACGGTGGTAATTATGGGGCGCAAGATAAACAGTGGTGTACCAAGAAAGATTTTCTTTTTGAGAATCACTAGGCTTAGAGATCAATTCATTTAAATCGTAGCTTAAGCCTTTTACTTGAACTGCTTTTTGATTGTTTGCGGCGGCTGATACGGACAAGCTACCATCAGCTGGAGAAGCCAGGAGAGGCGCACTAGGACGCAGCCCATCCTTAAGCTTGCGAGTAAAAACCTCTTCGATAGACTTGTAGGATGTCAGCGGTAGCTCTGCCTCGCTCATATCAATTCCAAAAATTGAGACAAAAGAACTACACAGCCAACGATTGATCGGATCAGGAAACTGAATACGGCTAACCCAGCCAACAGTTAGACTTAAAGCGCCCAGCACAAAGATAAAAAAACTATTCATAACAAACCCTACGATACCGAGCTTAACTCTACGACACCTTTAGACTTACCCCAGACCAACAAACCTTCGATCAACATCCAAAATTGAAGAAGGAGAATCAAAGAGCCAAAGATAACCAACTGCTGCTTGCTGGAATCATATACCCACCCAGACGTTTGATTGAATAGATTCCATAGCATTGCCCAAACCGGCAAAAATAACATAACAACCATAGGCACAAAAGCAAACACTAAGGGCTTATTTCTTCGGCGTAAATAAAAAACGATGACCATAAAAGCTAGCCCAGCTAACAGCTGATTTGTAACACCAAATAAAGGCCATAATATCAGGCCGCCACTTCCAGGTCCGGCGCTTTCTGACGCTGGAATCATCGCAAACAAACCAGCTACAGCCACCGCCACACCCGTTGCGGCAAAACGATTGCGCAAAAACGGAAGTTTAATATTACTCCCTAGCTCTTGAATCACATACCTCTGCAGCCTGGTAGCGGAGTCTAGGGTTGTAGCAGCAAAAGCCGCCACTAGTACGGCAATAAGGCTAACTCCAAGCTGAATAGGTATCCCCACAGCCTTTAGAAAGTTTGCACCTCCGTGAATAAATGCGCCCACTTTGTCTTTTAGCCTAAAACCGCTCCAACCTTTACTGGGATCGTAACGTGATTGCCAAGCTGACCTCCCTTTTAGGGCCTCACCTGAGGCTGGATCAACC
>JANQHA010000522.1 GCA_028282865.1 Oligoflexales bacterium | reverse complement strand
GCAGTACTTAAGGAGTTTGGTGAGACTAATACCCCTGGAGTTGGTCTAAAACACATAGATTTTTCAGAACCTTTTCTGTTAGTCTCTCAACATCCAGTTACGACTGAGTTTGGGCTAAACAAAAACCAAATGAAGCAAACTTTAGAGGTCTTAGCTGAGCTTGCGATGCCAACTATCCTACTTTGGCCAAACGTAGATGCCGGTAGCGACGAGGTCTCTTCTGCAATTCGCACCTTCAGGGAACATAACAACCCCCAGTGGCTAGCAGTTTACAAAAACTTACCGACAAGCACTTATATCCACCTAATGAACTCGGCAAGCTGTTTAATAGGAAATAGCAGTTCTGGAGTTCGTGAGGGCGCTTTTATCGGCACTCCTGTAGTAAATATTGGAACAAGACAAAACATGCGCCTAAGAGGAGAGAATGTTATCGACTGCGATTATACTAAGGAATCAATACTCAAAGCGGTTAAAACTCAGCTTGAGATAAAAAAATACCCAAGAAGTGATATCTATGGAAATGGTCAAGCAGGTAAAAAAATAGCAGCGATCTTAGCTAAAGAGTGCCCGGATGTTCAGAAAGTAATTTGTTACTAGGCGGAGTTTTCTGGATTCGGCTCAGAGCGTAAAAGCACTCCATAAAAAATAAAAAATGGGATAGTAAGTATCCACGAGGAAAAACTTTCGCTAGTAAGGCCAAAAAATCCCAGTGCAAGGAGGTAAAACATTAAAAAAGTTTTCATTGAGTTATGATTTTTAGACCTGATTATATTAAGAGCTACAGACCTCCAAAAGCCATAGAAAACTAAAGCCCCTAATAAGCCATACTTAACAATTACATACAAATAATCATTATCTAAAATTTTGAAATACGACCCCTTACCCGGCCCATGTCCAATAAACCACCTCATCTCTAAACCACTGGTAAAAAAGGTATAGGCTCCCTGCCAATTATCAACTCGGCCACGAACGGAGCTAATACCTAAAAAGTGAAGAGGCGTGTGAAAGTGATTCAAAAAATCATAAAGATATTTAAACCTGATCTCCAGATAAGGCTTCATAAAGGCAATCAAAATAGCAGCGCCGGCAATCATCATCGCTATCTTCACAAAGCTTTTAAGAAGGCTTTTCTCATTAAGAACGATATAAAGTAACAACAATACACCCCAACATAGAAGCGAAGTCCTAGAGCTCGATACCATAAGAAGGCCGAAAGCAGCTAAAGTGATAAGAATTTTTGCGAAAAACGTATTGTGGCGAAGACAAAGCAGGCCAAAGTAAATGACTATCGTAAAAAAGCCTAAACGGTTAGGGTTTGAAAAAGTCCCAATCCCCCTCCAACTACGGTACTTAGAAAAGTCCCAAAAGAAGCTAAGTAAATCAATTTTTCGCGGGTCATAGAAAAAGGAAAAGCTGACCATGAGGCATTGAAAAACTATAATAAAAATAAAGAAGGCCCAAAGGCTTGAAACATTCAACTTGTATACACTAAAGTAGCCAAATAGAATAAATAGTATGCAAGCGAAAGGCCTCAAAACCTCTAAAAAGTCTCGCCAGACCAACACATTCATGTTTCCAAGGATTGATACTGAAACCATCACAGAAAAAGCAGACAGATAAAGAACTGACTCTATCAATTTCCGCCGGATAGGGATTTGACTATATAACCCTACAGCCCCAACTAACAAAGAGCATATAGCAAAAAAAACATACCAGGGCCGATTACCACCGACATGTTCCGAGGTGGGCATCAAAAAAACAAACAAAAGCCCCAGGAAAAATAAAGATATCTTATAGGTATTAAAATTTATCAGTTTACCCACTAAAAAGCCCAAACTATCTTTACAACTTAGACAATGAATCTAAAATATATTAAACCAACTCTTTTAGCAAAGTATCTAATTTAGATGCCAAGTCTTCAAAGTCATGGTGCTGCCGTACATATTCATAGCCAAGTTCACCCATACTTACGAGGGATTCAGAAGACATCTTTTTCAGCTCTAATATCGCAGCAGCCATAGCCTGCGGATCCTCTGGAGGCACAACCCGACCAGCATTGCACTCGGCTACTGGGTTGTAATCTGCTGCTAAGCCAATAATAACTGGCTTTTTACAGGCAAAATAATCGAATATCTTATTAAAGCTCATACCCCATTTATATAAAGATGTGTCCTGCTTGCTCTCTAACATGACAGCCGAGCGCTGTATCACCTGATAAATATCTTTTTTTGACACTGGGCCTAAAATACTAATATTCTCAATGCCTTCATTTTTAACCCTGTCATCCAAGCGGGCTCGCTCTGGCCCTTCACCGTATAGTTCGAAGGTAATACCAGAGCCCTCCGAATGCTCTGACACAATTTTTGCAGTATCCAAAATCGTATCCAAAGCGTTTGCTAAACCATGTGCTCCCGCGTAAACACAATTAAACTCTTTCTGATTGTTTACACTGGGCTGAGAAGGCATATCAAGCATCGAAAAGTCGATGCCATTGGGGACCCAGCTGATACGGTTAATATTGGCGCCCTTTGATTTCATATGTTTTTCGCTACCTGGTAATAACGTAATGATACGATCAGCATTTCTATAAAGAATTGTCTCTAAAATTAAGTTACCCCAAATAAATGGGTGCCATTTAGAGTAGCCACCTAAGTCGATAAACGTCTGTGGCCATAAATCTCTAACCTCCAATACAAAAGGCACGCGCAAAATTTTAGCAATAATTAATGAGGAAAACGCACCAAAAAGATGAGGACTAGACCCGTAAATTAAATCCGGTTTTTTTGGAGACTTGCTGAACAAGAACTTAAAAAGCAAAACAGCAAAACTAAGCATATTCCAGATTCGCTTCAAGCTATTCCCATAGTACTTGGGCAACTTTAGCCAGTAAAAGGTTACCCCCTCTACTGTTTCAGTTTCCATACTCTGACTTCCGGCATGTTCCTCTATCGATTGATGGTGGCTTTTTGAAGCAATAATACTCACCTGCCAACCATATTTCACCAGCCTCTTAGCCAAAGATAGGTGCCTAGTGCCTCCGCTTCTTTCAGAGGTGATGGCATATTGATTCACCATCCATATACGGGCGGCGGGTTCTGCTGTGTAGTCGATCGCCATAAGCTCCTTTTGGACAAAAATCTGATTTTATGATTGAATCGATAACGTACTAAATAATTACCACAGACTACAGTTATGTATAAGTTTTTATTTAAGCCTTTATTCGATTATATAGTTGCCGTGGTTTTACTCCTGGTTACCTTGCCAGTAATGGCTGCAATTGCGGTCCTACTGTATATTTTTAATGATAGACAAATACTATTCGTACAACTTCGACCTGGGTTTCAAGAGAAACCTTTCTATATCTATAAGTTCAAAACTATGAATGACAAAAAGTCGCCCGACGGGACATTGCTCTCAGATGATGAAAGGTTGACAAAAGTCGGGAAATTCTTGAGAACCACTTCCTTCGATGAACTCCCACAGCTAATAAACATACTTAGAGGAGAGCTAAGCTTTGTGGGTCCGAGGCCACTCTTAATGCAGTACCTCCCACACTATGACGACAATCAACGTCGTCGTCATGATGTTAAACCGGGAATCACCGGCTTAGCCCAGGTATCAGGAAGAAATCAGCTAAGCTGGGAACAAAAGTTTCAGCTCGATACAGATTACGTCGATAATCTCTGCTTAAAGTTAGATCTTAAAATTATTTTAAAAACTATCATCAAAGTCGTAGCAAGTGAAAGCGTGACAGTATCAAGCACTCAGGTAAGTCCGGAACCATTTTCTTCTAAAAAAAATAAGCCTAATTAATACCAAACAGTGATCTACAGCCATTTTTTTTGTTATCAGAAAAGGTATTGTCTTCACCTTCAAAATCGCCTGATTCGGCATACATCATGTGAGTCTGGATTACATTATGCTCAAGATACCTGCTCGCACCAAAAGCCTCTGCCGCAAGCAATTCTTTCATAATTTCGTTCGCAATCTTTTGAGTGGTATGCGTTATCCAATCGAGATCACCGTAAAGATCGTTATTGTTTAAAAGATCCTCGTTATTTCGAATCTTACCTGTCAACTTGCTAACTAAAATAAATAGAGTGCGTAGCTTCTTATAGTCTGGAGAGTCAAAATCTCCATCTAAAAGATAGAAGTTTTGGTGGCTATAAAAAAAGACCTCGGACAGCAATTTCCAAAAGCGAACTATATCGTAATTGACCAAACTTAGAATATTGCTTTCCCAAACTGTCGCATAATTATTCGTGATCGGCGGGCTGCTAAATATACTTTGTAGTGACGGAAAAGTTAAATATTCGATAGAACGCAGCACCCGCTCTACCGCGGTAAATACCGTAGGTATAAATTCCTTTTTTCCATGAGATAAAACTGTCTGAATGGAAAACGCGGTCATTTCAACACGAGTATCTGGGTCTTCAATTAACGACACAAAGTAGCTGAGATAGCGAGAAGCAACTCGGCCGTGCGTATCTCTAATAAATGAATTTGGGAAACGGCCCATACTCAGCTGCTCAGCAATGGTCGCAGTTAGCATCTTAAAGGCTTTTTCAGACCTAGCAAGCAAAGCTACAGCTCCAGACTTAACCCTTTCTAGGCCCCTAAGAGTTTCAGCAGGCTTAAGTCTAGCCTGCGAAGATTTCGTATTCCTCAAAAGATCTCTAAAGCTCTGAACTCTAGCCGCAACCTCTAAGTAAACATTAATTGCATTATCTTTAGTAGAATCTCTAAGCAGGGCAATTGATTCCATCATATGAGCATATTCAGGTGAGTTCGCAGGATTATCCGAATCCTCCGAATTCACGGTAGCATTGCTAGCTGTACCTATAAAAAAGCTTAAAAAGATTATATTTCGAACTAGCAGTACCATTAAAACTCTTTGATTTAAAATAGGCAAAAACTGAGATTGGTGTTGTACCACGCAGTGTTAACTAACTGGGCCCTCTAGCGCCATAATAAGGCAGGCCGAACCAGGCCATTCTAGGCAACTAGTAAACTAAATTAATTTGATTGTCAAGCGTAAGCCTTGAAGGTCAACAGATCCACCGGATTAGTAAAAGCTATTAAGCTATCTCTCTGTATTCTCACGGCTATTTAAGCTTGTTAGACGCTTGCTAATCAGTAAAGTGGCCTTTGTAAGCAGACCTAATAAATCGTGCTTGTCAGTTGGCCAATGCGCTCAATAGAGACGTTAACGATATCACCTGAAACCAAGCTTGGCTTAGGTAACGGGGTACCCATTGAGATAACATCTCCTGGCTCTAATGTAGAAAAACTAGTTATAAATTCAATACATTCTGCAATGGAATATATCAGATTTTTTGTAGAGCCCTGCTGCCTCACCTCGCCATTAACAACAGTTTGAATATTAAAATGCTCGATATTGGAAGACAACAAAATTCCCGGTCCCATTGGAACAAACCCATCGCAACTTTTCTTCACAAAATTTGAAACTGTCTCCAAAGAAGAATCACGACCAGAAAGATCGTTTACAATAGTGTATCCCAAAATAAATTCATTGACGTGATTTTTATCAACTTGCTTAGCAGTTTTGCGAATGACCACTCCAAGTTCGCCTTCTGCGAGCACGGAGTTAAAATAGGGTTTAATGGAGACATCGCTACCGCTAGCTACTATGGCCGAAGGAGGCATGACAAACGTTGTGGGAATCGTTTTAACGGCATCCACACTTTCTTCTAAGAAATTAGTTCCGATCCCTACTACCTTCGATGGTCTTACAGGAGGCAAAAGGCTGGTATCGGATATTTTGATTACTTCAGAGTCTTGCCGGAGTTCTTTGAACAAGTCTCCTATTAAAACATGGTAGTAATCTTTATCCTTCTGAGTTACCAGACACTCTTTCCCATTATGTTTGACTCTATAAACGACCTCTCCGTCAGAAACAGCTACACTCATACCAACACCTTTTGAGTCCACTCATTCGCCTTAGCACCCGGTTCTTTGGGTATATCATTCGTATCCAACCGTCTTAAAATAAAAGCATTTTGCTGGGACAGATTCGCAATACCAACCTGAACAGCAAGACCCATCGCACAATCATTTTCTCGCAAGATATTAATAACGGAATCATCGTAGCCACCATGTGGATAACACATCACCCAATCTTTAGTCGGGGCACCTACGGTATGAAGAAACTCTAAAGACAACTCAATCTGCCGTCTTTGTTCCTGCGGGTCCACGGAGTTCAACCAAACATGATCATGGCAATGACTTCCAATATACATCCCATTGCGCTGGAGGGCCTTAATCTGATCAACCGACATGTAAAGCTCTTCACAAAAAGCTCGTTCATCGACACTTACATATTTTGAAAATAATTCATTAACAATTTTGGTCCTTAACTCTTTTGGAAGCTCTCTTTGTAAAAGCTTTTTAATTAAACCGATGTACTTGTGATCAAACCTCATAGGCTTAAGAAAGTTTGTTTTATAATAATCATTATCGGGCAATGATTTTTCAGAGCGATACTCATCCATAAACTGAAAAACTTCTGTCAGCATTTTATCTGGGTCAGAGGTCACCGCTAAAATAAAGTGAATCTTATGTATGTCGAGCATCTCATTTTCAAGAATCGCGCGTGCAGGAGGGAAAAAGCACCCTTGGATTCCATTTTCATCAAGCAATGGGAAAACATTGGTATAGTGGTCAAGAATAGCATCGTCAAAGGTTAGTAAAACTGAATTCTTTGGCAGTTCGACCTCACCTCTCAATGCCGCAATGCATTCCGCTACCGTTACAAAATGATAAAACCTCTTAAAATAGTCGATTTGGTTGCGAAAAGCAGACAGCTCTAAACCTTTGATGTTCGGGTAGCGCGTAGCGGTCAAGTCACGAACATAATGATACATAATTATCGATACTTGGCTGGACAATGCTATGACTCCTAAGTCTATAATTCCTTTTTAAAAATCGCTTTCAATATGTTAACTTGCCCCAGACGCTAACATATTAAGGTAATGATATGACTTCTGTCTCTAACACAATAGACAAAAAAACTGCAGTAATTTTTGGTGGCAGCGACGGTATTGGCTTAGGCTGCGCCCAACAGCTCGCCGCTGATGGCCATCGAGTCATTATTTCGTCGAGAAATACTGAAAAGCTGGAAGCGGCCAAAAAATCGATCGATGGTGAGGTTCACCTAATTCCCTGTGACCTGGCGGAAGAAAAAGACATTGACCAGGTTTTTAACCAAGTTAATGAGACATGGGGTGGCTGCGATATTTTAATCAATAGTAACGGTGGACCTCCTCCGGGAGACCTCGCTTCGATCTCGGACGATCAATGGCTCAATATATTTAAAAGCCATGCACTATCAGTATTTAGGGCGACGAGATTAGCCTTAGCCAAGATGGAAGAACAGAATTGGGGTCGGATTATCACTATTGGCTCCGTTTCGGTTAAGCAGCCTATAGATAACCTCGATTTATCTAACTTTGTCAGAGGTGGCCTCGCGGCAGTGCAAAAAACCTTATCAAAGAAGCTCGCGCCAAAGAACATCACCGTGCATCTTATATGTCCAGGCTCAATTATGACCAACCGATCTAAAAAAAGCATTGAGGCTCGAGCCAACCTTAAAAACATTAGCTTCGGCGATTCACTAAAGCTATCAGAAGAGAAAATCCCTATGCAGCGCCTGGGTAAGCCTGAAGAGATAGGCCATTTAGTTGCTTTCTTATGCTCAGATAAAGCAGCTTATATGACCGGTAACGTTATTCAAGTCGATGGTGGGCTTACAACGGGGATCATTTAAAATTATGG
>JANQHA010000509.1 GCA_028282865.1 Oligoflexales bacterium | reverse complement strand
TACGATAGCAGGTGCATGTTTTTTGGGTATAGACGTCGATGCCCATAGAATAAAACGAAGGCTCGATACCGGATATATCGATGTCATCGCCGATAGCCTTGATCATGCATTGGACTTGATAGAGTCCTATACTGCAGCTAAAGACGCAAAAAGTATCGGATTGGTCGGCAATGCAGCAGAGGTTTTGCCTGAACTAGTTCACAGAAATATTATTCCAGATATAGTCACCGATCAAACTTCAGCCCATGATGAGCTCAACGGATACGTGCCTGATGGTATGCCTCTTGATCAAGCGCTAAATCTCAGGAAGGAAGATCCGCAGGCATATGTCAAAAAATCCTTAGCGGCGATGGCGCGTCATGTATCGGCAATGGTGTCATTCAAAGAAAATGGTTCGATCGTTTTTGACTATGGCAATAATATCCGAGAGCAAGCAACTAAAGGAGGGTTTGATAACGCTTACGCTTTTCAGGGATTTGTCCCAGAGTTTATAAGGCCGCTTTTTTGTGAGGGCAAGGGCCCGTTCAGGTGGGCTGCTTTGTCAGGTGATCCTGAGGATATCAGAGTTATCGATCAAGCTTTATTAAACGCCTTTCCATCGGACAAGAATTTACACCGGTGGCTAACGACAGCAGCCGAGAGAGTGCAGTTCCAAGGGCTACCATGTCGTATTTGCTGGTTTGGCTATGGTGACCGAGAAAAGGCCGGGCTTTTGATTAATGATTTAGTGCGTGATGGAAAGGTTTCCGCCCCGATTGTTATAGGCCGCGATCATTTAGATTGTGGGTCGGTCGCATCGCCATACCGAGAAACTGAGGCTATGAAAGATGGCTCCGACGCGGTCGCTGATTGGCCGATCTTAAATGCTATGATTAATGCGGTAAACGGGGCTAGTTGGGTGAGCTTTCATCATGGAGGCGGAGTAGGAATTGGCTACTCGCTCCATGCAGGAATGGTGATTGTTGCAGATGGTACTGACCAAGCAAGTAGGCGACTAAGCCGTGTTCTAACCTCAGACCCTGGCATGGGAGTAGTGAGACATGTCGACGCTGGCTATGAAAAAGCAATTGAAGTAGCCAAGCACCAAGGGGTCAAAATCCCTGGTTGCACCTAGGGTAATTTGGGGAACTCAGTCGTCTTATATCGTGGTTTATGATAGTATTATTGGGTGCATGTGTTGTTCTACTAGGTGAGTGGTCTTGATGTTTAAATTTTTGATAAGTGATGTTTTTTGCCGGGGGCGAGGACTGGTTGTTGTCTTATCGCTAATTGCTGTTTTTCTAGGTTCTGTCGGTTTAGACCAAGCTTCTAAAGCACATATGCATCGAGATTTGCTTGAATGGGAAGACCCAGAAGACACCGATCGATACCTCGGGCGCAAGCGTTCTTTAGTGACTTTAGGGAATCGCTTTAGTAATCAACAAGGTGAAGCAGGCCCTTATATCGGTATGGGCTGGCAGTATTCCCGAAATAAAGGCGCTGCCTTTAGTATGTTTTCTGGAATTGATGATAAGTACCGGGTTCCGATGTTTTATGCGATCACGTTCATCGCTGTTATCCTCATTTATTTTTATTTGAAGTCGACGCCGTTCGATCATTATCTTACGCGATACGGTTTAGTCCTAGTTTTATCGGGTGCAATCGGTAATTTTCTTGACCGTTTGCACCGCGGTTACGTAGTGGACTTTATCGATGTAGACTGGCGTATCTTCGGTTGGCAGCATGATTTTGCTATTTTTAATGTTGCGGATGTCGCTATTAATATTGGAGTTATCTGCCTTTTGTTAGATATGGCTGTGCAGGGAGTTCGCAGTAAAAGGCTTGCGGCTAAGCAGTAATATATCAGCCTTTAAAATAATTTTTTCTGATGCGGTGATTAGACCTTCGCAAAAATAATTACCCCAATCTTTTTAAATCAAAACCGCCACCTATCGTAAATCGTCAAGATAACGACTTAATCTCCGAGGAGCTCTTTGGTTCAAGGTTGATCCGTTACACAAACTGCTTATATAATAGAGGATAACCACTTATGACATTTAGACATAGTCTTTCGCTTATTACCTTCCTAACTTTTATAACTTCCTGCGGTTCCGTAAATGACCGTCCTAAAGACTCTGATGTCCGTAGCGATGATTTGTCGATTGGCGCATTTGATGAGATTGTTATTCCTCCACAGGAGTACTATGACGCTGCGTTAAAAAGAGAACTTCAGCTTTTAGACCAGGATCAAGAGAGTTTTCCGCAGCTTTTTGTCGATTTTGATGGAGCTGACCTTGAACGAGGTTACGGATTGGGACAGTCCTTTATTCTATGCTCTCGAAGAGCAACCGTTCCTGACTCAGGGTTTAATTACGAACAAAAGAAGGAAATTATTCTTAAGGTTAGGAAGTTTTTTCGTGATGCTGGTACCAACTTACGAGTTGTGGCAGCAGAGCCCGAGTCTGGCCGGTATACAACCATTGTAGTTGGTGGCTCTATGAGAGATTTAGGCTGTCGTGAGCAGCGCGGGGTTTTAGGTATTGCACCTTATGATCGCGGCAATACCAATAAGGATGACATCGGTTTTGCATTCACTCGTTACGTTAAAAATGTCGAGGTCACAGCCGAAACTATAGCTCATGAAGCAGGCCATTCATTTGGTTTGGATCATATCCGCCAGCAAAACGGCCTTATGTACTATGCTAATAGCGGTGCTATTGAAGGGTTTATCAACGGCCGTACTAGAGGTGGCCGGAGACAGAATGCTCCAGAAATTTTGCAACGCGATGTAGGTAAGCTTTCGTCTAATGATGACTCCGCAGATGAAGACCCGCAGATTCCTAACGATCCTGACCCGCAACCAGATAACTCTAACAATGACAACAACACCGACCCAAATCCTTCCGAGGACTCAGATAACGATTCAACCCAAGATGGTGACCAGAGTCAGGGCGGAGGAAATGGAGGTGGATTATTTCCAGGGTGGGATCAGATTGCCGGGATTGGAGATTTACTCGGTGGTCTGATCCCCGGGGGTGGCCTCGGAGGACTTGGTAACCTTTCGGATTTGCTTGGAGGGATTACCGGTCTGATCCCCGGGGGTATCGGCGGCATCGGTGGAGTTCCTGGGATTGGTCTTCCTGGTATTCCAGGCTCGCTACCAGACTTTTCAAGCATTGGAGGGCTTAATGGATTGGAGGATATTTTCAAAGTCCTAGGCCAACAATCAGGTACTATTGGCTCGCTGCCAGATTTTTCTCAGGTACTTAGCTTAGGTAACTTTGCTGATATCCCGTCGATCTTTGCTTCGCTTAGAGGTAACGCGAGTAAGGTCAAACTAAACTT
>JANQHA010000477.1 GCA_028282865.1 Oligoflexales bacterium | reverse complement strand
TTTGGCTTATACTGAAGATCAAAAAATTTATGTGTCGTATCAACTAAATTGACTAAGTTAAGTAAAAATCTGCAATCAAGCTCTTTTTGTGACTTTGATATTTCCACGATAGAGTTAAATAGATTTTCTGATAACTTGAATTTGTCACCAGCCGCCGGTCGTATTTCAGATGAACAAACTGAAAGCGACTTTTCTGAACTCCCTTTAACAGAGGAGGATTCAGCTCTCTGCTTACAACTCCACAACAACAATATATGTAGTATCAAAAATAGAATTTTTACCTGTCTCATTAATAACCTCTGGGTGCCTCACTAAACGAGTCATGGACATATAAAGAAATCAAAATGTTTGAAGTTACGCATCTATCTTTAGCTAATCTCTTAGCATATCCTCAGGTGCCAATTGTATCTCTTAGGTGTAAATGAAAGCAATAGTAGGAGTACCTTGCTGTAGCCACATGGCTACAATTTTACCTCTTTTCTCTTCTTCTTAGGGTCTTCACGATTTATCTAACCTACTAAGATTTTATGCACTATTTCTATGGTTGTGTACCTGAATGAAATTGTGATACCTGAACACCGATATTTAACTTTGCTGACTACTTAAGGTCTTTCCGAGATTACTATACAAAGGAATCGGTTATTGAATCTTAAACTTCTATTTATAGCTGTCTTCGCAAGTTTGCTGACTCCGAGTTGTGGCCCTGATTTTAGCGGTGAAACTAACTTGTTTGGTATTCGTGACGGTAATGGTGGTGATATCATCGTTTGCGACAAACCTAACAAGAAACTCGCAGCAATTGCAACCGAGACTGCGGTACGTGATGATGTTCGTGCCGCGTTGGTGGATTACCATGAAGTTCAGCAAATAGAGATAAAACTTCGTAAAGGTAGATTGCCAGAGAATGGTACCTTGTCTGCTGTAGCTAGATTTCCTTCTAAGAATATTGATATGAGTAAAGAGTTAGCGATTTTAAATGCGACCTATGGTGCTAAGTATTTACAAGATCTACGAACTAAGGAGGGTGATCATGAGGCAGAGTTGGAACCATTCGAATCCGATAAGGTTGGCAAAGAACAGCTGCTGGTGGCAGCTCATGGTGCAAGCCTTATCCTAGATCGTATAATGAATATTGATCCTATTAGAGCAGCAAGGCTTAAGAAACATGCCAAGAACTTCGTAAACCAGACAGTCATTAACTACCAACGCTGGATCAATAATCAACCAGACTTAGTATCGGCTAACCTACCTGCAGCTGATTGTGCTCCGCAGCAGATTGCAGTGCATCTTCCCAATTCTTATGGAGGCACCAAGCCATTTGAAAAGGAATTTTACATCGCTCAGAAGTTTTGGGACCTGCTTTCTTGGACCAGTCGAATCGGTTTGGTTTTGCACGAATTAGTCTATCGAGATGTTCGTGATCTTGAAGGGACAAAATACGAACACCGTACATCTGCGCACATTCGCGTTTATAACAAGTTTTTAGCCTTAGGTGTTTTTAACCTACTTGAAGATGATGAGCTGATTCAGCGTCAGATAGACTACGGAATATTGGTATGGAGGCGTCTTGATATTCCGGCAGTTATTAAAGTGAATGAGGCGTATCTTGATCTAGGCACTCTTAGTTGTGAGCCTAATTTTGCTACGGACGGTCAATATCGCGAGGGTGCCAAGCATCGCTGCGGTTTATTTCATAGTTAGCCTGATAGTACCGGCTTAGAGTCCAAACTGGTTTTGAAGTCTGGTCACAGCTATTTTGAAGTGTTAGACACCGATAGACGTAATAGGGAGACCTTTCGTTCTAGGTTGATCTATCACGCGAAGAGTTTTAAGGTTGTAAGCGTTACCCGACTGAACAACACTCGGATCGGTTTACCTATTGGTTCCTGGAGTAATAGACTTTCTCAATGCAACCATTTCCGTGCCGGGTCTAATCAGCCATCTAATGCAGGTAGTATTAGATTTTATCCCTCAGGTATTCCTAAAGATATCTACCGTCTCAATGCTAGAGAAATGGATGCACCGTGTCTTTTTGGACGTTATTTTATAAGAAACCAGGAATCTGAAAATGGAAAAGTCACTATAGAGATCTCTAGAATATCTTTTTATGAGAACGGAACACCCAAACGAGTGGAGTTAAAATACTCTAGAGCTTTACGGTTTAAGTTAGATAAGTCTCGCCCAGAGGTTATCGAAATTTCGAGTAAGGTCATCGATTTTGATAAAAACCAGCACCCTAAGGCGGGGAGTTAAGGTTTGAATAGTAGCCACCTTTTATTAATTGGATGTTTTGTATATACAAAAATAAGTTGATTGTTGGAACTATGAGTTAATGGAAAAACCAGATATTTATCGGCATAGAAACTACCGCTCGTATCTCAATGAGCTGATTGAAACTGCTAAAGATCAAGACATAAGCATTCGGTCATTATCTAGACAATGTGGGGTTTCGAGTCCTAGCTATTTCCAACGGATTATTTCTGGAGAGCGTACTCTTACCTCTGAAGCTGCGCATAAGATTTCCAATGGGTTAGGTTTTGGTGACCTAGAGAAACGCTACTTTCTTGCTCTACAGGAATTGGAAACGGGAAATCCAGAGTTTGCAATGGAAGAAATGCAGTTATGTCTACGTAGAGTAAATTCACGCGGGGTCGTTGATCAGACTATTTACTCTAGTTGGCTCAATGCAGTAATATTTGAGGCAGCGTCGATCCCTGGTATGTTGACGAGTGTCGAGGCAGCTCATAAACGCCTTTGTCATGTGACTGATAAAGAGTCGATCAAGGACTCTTTAGATTTGGCTGTATCAAAAGGCTGGTTAGTTAAGAAGGATGGCCAATACCAGCAAAGCAATATTCGGTTTGAGGTGATTGACGATATTAGAATGGTCGATCTCCAACGCAGCCACTTACGCCACCTCGAACTAGCAAAACATCGTATCAACGATGATCTCGATGATAGGGAGTTTCAAGGCCTTACGGTAGCGGTGAGCGAGGTTAAGTTTAAGAAGTTAAAAGGTATGATTAAAAACTTTATGGATAGCGTCGATGAGTTTTTAGAAGCTGATGAGGATGCAGATCGTATCATTAGGGTCCAGTGTTGTGCGTTTAATGTGACTAGGGAAAATAATTCCGATTAGTGGAGAATCAAGTTCACCTACTCACAGGTATAGATACGATCATTATATGGTTTCGTCTTTTTTATTTTTGCTATTGCCTCCGCGGCCTGAGATCTTACATAGCTATCTGGGTCATTTGCTTCGAGTTTTTTAAGTGGTTCGATAGCCCTGGCGGCATAGCTGGCTGTATGGCTCAGAATTGCAATGGCATTCAATCTGACCCATCGCCGATTATCAGACAAACCTTTAATATAGCGAGGTACCTGGCGATAAATTTCACCGAGAGACTCTAACGTGTCAACTACTTCCCGTCTTACAAAAGGCTCTCTTTTAGTGAGTGCAGCTAGTAACTCAGGCACAGCACCCTTAGCATCCACGCAATCGGCTCTATCAATTGCTCGGATAGCCATAACACGGACACCGATATCTGAATCAGATAATAACTTTTTAAGTTCAGGAACAGCGGGTGCGAGATGACGGTAATCGAAAAAATCACTTAGCGTCGAGGCAGCGCTATAGCGGATATCGGAGTCATCGTCTGCTAGCAACGATACTAATTTTTGGACTCCTTCCTTTTTTTCCTTAGGGTTACCGCGTGAGGCTTTGTTAGCAATCTGTACTATTCTAATATTTTCTATTCGTGGAATAAATGGCTGAGGATTCGCTACAACTGTTCGTAGTACACATCTAGCCGAGGCCTTACTACTCTCCTCATTTCTTGCTCTAGACTCTACATATATGCGGGCTGAACCACTAAAATAAAACAAAGTTCTCTGATCACGAATACCCGACGCCACCGTCCCACTCCAAAAAGGAATCCATTTAAATAGGTCATCCCCACCTTCAAAGTACAGATCGGGTAATATCTGAATTTCTAAATTATATAGCGACCTCGAACCCCTTACCTTAAAATACCTACGCAGACGGGTGAGGTCCGAATCGACAGCAGGAGTATCAGCATATCGATCTGAGTTAACAATCCAGCCAGTAGGTAAAGAAGCACCAATATTTTTACAATGTTTAGCCGCGTCACGTTGTGTCATCAGTTTAACCTCACCAGCTTCTGTCTTTAAAGCCTCTCCCCAAATAACACCGGCAGGGTCTTTCCACGCCTCGCCGAAAACTTTAACATTTTTGACGCCTAACCTGGTAAGTTCATCACTAGAAACCAAGTGAAATGTTGCGCCGTTCATGGTCCTTGCTATTTTTGACATTGAATCTCGGGAGGTCTGCGGGTCGCCACTGCTTAACACGCTTTCTCTGACGCCAATGGCTCGACCACAGCCGAAAGTAAGCATTAAATTCAGTAAGAACATCCTTTTGACTAGTTTACTCATTTTCATACAATTATTTCCTCAATTTTGGTTTTAGTTGTGCATATATCGCATGTGGGCGATTAGCTTTTCTTACAGGACCCTCAAGCCCCCTAAATGTCGGAGGTTGATCAGAATATATATACACACCGTGAGCAATAGTGTCTTTGATTGTAACCTTGCCCAAAGAGTAAATTGCACTCTGCGAAACTTTATTCAGAGTCACATTACCTCCAGCATAAATCTTTGCATCTATAATGGGACGATCAATAACGACATCTCCGGAAGCAACAAAATACTTCTTTGCTCCACTAGGTACGTCCCTAAAAGATCCGTTAAAATAACTTGATTCTGGTGTCGTTTTTTTCCCGCTACGGCTACGGTATAAAAACTCTTTCTTAAAGTGAATCGATCCACCGGAAAAAACTGCAGACTCACCAATAATGGAACCGTTAATGACCAGTGAATTAGCTGCTATGATCGCAGCGTCTTCTTGATCGATATTCAAGACAGGTTCCTCAACAGAAACAGTATGCTTAATATCTGAGAATGGCCCCATATATGCTGATGCAATTTTAGCAAGTTTGTTTAAATTTTGCTCTTTAATATCACCTGCAAAACTATTCATAAAGGTTATCAACTGCCCCCGGGTACGATTTCGGTGGTGGGGATTCTCTTCAATAACTGTGTCAACTCCATCAAGAATGTCATAAGTACCATATCCTTGATGCCTAACAGTAAGCATAAAAAATTCGTCTATTTCTAGTTTTTCCCGATCGACCGAATATCCGTGCATAGCTAGGTAGCGCAAGACTCCTTTCAAGTATTTTTTTGTGAACTGGAGCCACCTGTTGACGTTTAATGCTGTAATCTCGAATAAGTTCTTTAAGTTGCTCAATCACTTTTGGGTCGATACCTTCTAGGTATCGATCGGCATTCTGAATTGCATACTGTCTGGCGGCCTCTTCCTCGTCTTTTGAAGAAAAGTCTGAGTTAGTAAGTCTTTTAGATGAGCAAGAACTTAGCGATGCGAGCACAAAGAAAATTACACTCGACTTTAAAACCCTCATTTTCGTACCTCCGTCATCGATCTTTCAATTAAATGAGGTATTATGAGAATTTTCTACTTTAAATCTGCCAGAGTGTACTCGGATGTCTACAGCATTATTAGCTTACTAGGATTTTATCTGGCTTTATTATAAAGTTTTTTGAGTATTAGCCCGTTAAGTCTTAGTCAAGTGTAGTGTCTGAAGGGTTGGGATCTTGAGGTTTAAAGCCTCTTTTACCTAGCTGGTTTGTTACCATGTCTTCAAAATGTGACGGCAAAATTACTAGTATGTCCAGAGGTGGAAGTTGGTCAAAAGAATCATAAATAATTAACGGAGATTCTGGTTTGAGGAAAGTCTTTTTATAACTGCTCATGATGTCAGTGATCTTATTAATTGTTAGATAATTCAGGGTGTCTGCCTTCACTCCTACTACCCCTTTGGCGATCATAACCCCTCCCAGAGCCACCGTTCCT
>JANQHA010000382.1 GCA_028282865.1 Oligoflexales bacterium | reverse complement strand
CGCGGGCGTCGTCCGACAGCGGCTTGTCGATGAACGTCGGCACGCCCTGTTCCAGGAAGAAGCGCGCCTTCTTCTGTCAGCCATTAACGAATAGGTGGTGTAAGCCTAAGAAGCTTCTTCTGCCTAAAAACGTCTTGAGATAGAATTCCACACTTTTTCGTTTCGTCCCATTTGGCTATGATAATCACCGTCTAAGATCGCACTATTAAAATCCGCCAATACAAATTTTTCGTTCTCGGGAGATTTAGTGCTGGTACTGTTGATATAGCTTGAATGAAGCCACGGGAAGGTTGTTTGGTATGCATTAAACCACCATTTATTATGATTGGAATCTTTTATCGTATTTTGAATTCGAGCAATGCTTTTGGTCGAAAATGGGTCAGATGGGGCATGAAGACATCCGGGAAGTTTTTTATTTAAAGTACTATAGATTTTTGTCGCCATGTCTTTTGCTTGACAGTCTAACATGCTGACGGCATCAATCGTTGCAAGACCAACAACGCGTTCGGCAAAGTAATCAGCAAGTTGGATACTTGTAAACCCACCATATGAATGTCCGATGAAGTAAATTCGAACAGAGCTGCCATCAGACTCCACTTCCTTAATGTAATCATGTAATTCAGCTTTTAAATGACTAAGAAAGCTAATGTTCTCAAGAATCTCACCTTGTGGAATTCCGAAAGATTGAGTTCCGCCTCTACCTTCAAGAATCACACCTAGGTTCCAAGCAAATCTTCCTTTAATCGACTGAGTGAAATTTGATGCGAGGCTACTTGGACCAGTATAACAAATAGAAAATATTGCCGGAGCATTTCCAGCGGATTTCTTAATGCGATTGACGATGCCTTTCTTCCATATTTGTTGGTACATTTCTGACGTTTTACCGGCCCTCATGGCTGCATCCAGCACCCCGTCATTTGGACAACTGCTAAAACCTCCTGATATTACCAGTACAGGCTTTGTTAATGTTGCGCTCTGAACATAGGAAGTATTGTTAATTTGTTGGCCACAGGAGGTGATTAACCCTAAAATTGAAAGTAATAAGAATCTAGACATTTTATCTTTCCTTATAAAATAGCCCTTTATTTTCTATGCTCTAGCCGATATAGGGCTTTTATACTTAGACGACTGGTGATTGTCATTAACATTTGTTAATAATTTGAGGAGTTTAAATATGGATGAAATTTTGAAAATACTTGGCCCAAGAGAATTTGAAAGGCTGGTTTCCGTTTCAATTCGCCGTCGTTATAAAAAGAAAGAATCTTTATGTGAGATCGGTGATATTCCTACCGAAATTGGGTTTGTCGAATCTGGATTATTTAGGATTTTTTATAACGATGACCAAGGGAGAGAATTTGATAAAAGGTTTTGCCAGGAAGGCGATTTAGTAGGGGCGTGTTCGGATTTAATTTCAGGCACAGAATCTAAGGTTGAAATTGAAGCCCTAGAGGACTCTTCAGTTCTTTATATGGATTATTCGCAGTTTAAAGAATTATGCAAAATAAATATAGCATGGTCTTCACTGAACGTTGCTTTTTTAGAAAAACAATTAATTGAGCGAGACTATAGAGAATTTGAATTGCTTTCCATGAATGGCACCAAGCGATATGAAAGTTTCAAAAGGCGTAGAGGCGACCTTTTAGAGCGTTTACCTCAATATTTGATCGCGTCCCACCTTGGCATGACTCCAGTTAGTTTGAGCCGTATAGCAGGGAAAAAATCGTGAAATCATTAATTATTGAAAGGTACGGTGACATCAGCGCATTTAAGATAAAGGAAATGCCAGTTCCAACCGTTACAAAAAACCAAGTATTGATTAGGGTATCACACGCCGGGCTTAATCCAATAGATTATAAAATGCGGGAAGGTAAACTTCGGTTATTTAATCCACTTAGATTCCCACAAATTATGGGAAGTGAGGTTTCTGGGGTTGTCGAAGAAATCGGTGATGAGGTAACTAAATTTAGGAAGGGTGAATTTGTATATTGCCGTTTAGATAAAGATCGTATGGGAGGGTTTGCTGAATTTGTATCAGCAAATGAGGATATTATTGCATTAAAGCCTGAAACTTTAGACTTCGCGACGGCTGCAGGTGTACCATTAGTTGGACTAACGGCGTGGCAAGTAATTTATGATCACGCTCATCTTTCAAGAGACAACAAAATTCTAGTTCAAGCAGGAGCAGGTAGCGTCGGCTTTATTGCAAGTCAGCTAGCAAAGAGAATTGGGGCTCATGTGTTCACCACAGTTAGCGACCGTGGTATTCATATAGTCGAAGAAATTGATGTTGATCATGTTATCAACTACAAAACACAGGATCTCGACCGCTTCAAAAATAATTTTGATGTGATTTTTGATACGGTTGGTGAGCAAACACTTATCAACTCAATGAAGCTCTTGAAAAGAGAGGGTCGAATTTTTTCAATATCAGGTATTCCGACTCCTAATACAGCGGATTACATGGGGTATAACACCTTTTGTAAGGTGCTTTTCTGGTTTGCTAGCTATAAGTTGAGAAAATTAGCAAAAAGTTTTGACGGAAGTTATGAGTTTGTATTTATGAAGCCTGATGGTAATCAGCTTGAGATAATTGCAAAACTTATCGACAAAAAAGAACTAAAAGTTAGGCAGGTTAGGGAGTTTCATTTTGAAGAGCACCATTTCGCTTTCCGCCTACTTGAGTCTGGAGAGGCTCGCTCTAAACTTGTATTCAAAATCGGCGACAACTTTCCATGATCGCGAATAGGAAAAGAACATGATCGATATTTATTCTCGGAGGTTCAAAGACTGGCCAATAATCACATCAAACTTACTTTAAAATTTATCGTGTTGCTGCAACAGCATTCGATCAGAAAGTAATGTCATTCAAATTCAAAATCGTGCACCCGGTATTGTAATATACTTGACCATTTTATGAGTAGATGTCCAAAACTTCAGGTGCACTTCTTTAGCCCCGGTTCCGATAGTTTTTTTTATAACTTCATCGACATACAAACTAAACTTGAATTCATCCAGTGAGAGCTGTTTATGGGCGAAGAGGGATTTGCCAGGACGATGACTCCAACCCCATAGCGCCCAATCTATCAAATCAGGTTTATAGAACTGATAGGAGTGATTAAATCGCAGCCGTTCTTCATAAGTGAGAATCTTAGCCAATTCGAACTCTCTTACTCGGTCTAAAACTGTGACGGCTTCTCGATCAAAAGAAAGACCTGGGGCATATATTGAGTCGATAGGAAAGTGGATGGTAAAGCCTTTTTCGTTAGAAAAATCTTTAAAAGATATGAAGTCTATTAGAGAAATTTGTAAACAATTATACATATATCCTCCAACGAGGATCAGAGCTTCATCTTCCACTTCAAACTGGTGACTGCCGTCGGGTGTATCAATGACTTCTGTAGGGTTCTGATAGTTTGTATACCAGGAAGGATCTGCACCATCTTTTAAGTAAATTATTGGCTTCCTTTCAGAGACAGCCCAGCCAATAACCCAGTCAACTCCGATCTTTGCTTTTCCGCTTTCGTCCCATTGAAAGCCAGCATGCGTGATGGCAAGAGTCTGCGCGTTGCCGTATGATGAGAAAAATAAAAAAGACAGAAGATATAGACGCAACATCGTGAGTTACCTTATTTTAGACAGTAAAGAACTTATACCACAATTCCTCTGCTAGAGTAGTGCCATCATATCTAAATATCGGGATCCATTTTGTTGCGTTTATACCCACACCCTCTAAAAAATGTGACCTGGAGGTCGGTCCACCGACATCAGGCCCTGCTTTGAAGTCCATTGGGAAATTTGTGGGAAAACCGTGGGAAACATTTCCCAAATGTAGTTTTGACGGAGACTTCGAAATATAAAGTGCGAACAATGAGTTAGATGCGAATAACAAAAATACCCAAAACCGTTACAGACCCCATATGAGTTTGTTTCAAAGGGTTTCATTTTCTTTTGTCCGGTATGTACCCTGGGTGAATGGTGGGCATGGGAGGACTCGAACCTCCGACCTCTCGCTTATCAGGCGAACGCTCTAACCACCTGAGCTACATGCCCGTTGCAAAGAACAGATGAATTTTTATAGGTGCTGGAGTTCTTAGCGTCAATGGTTAAATGAATTTAAGGGGTTGGCGCGGTCCGCGATGGGACCGCATATCAGATGTGGTAGTGTTTTAAGAGAGTTATGCGTTAATCAGTTTATCTTTCAGGCCGATCCCGGCGACTCCATATTTCTTTAGCTTACGCTGCAGAGTGCGGATGCCGATCCCCAGCGCGCGAGCTGCATGGGTACGGTTGTAGCCCTTGTGCTTCAGGGTCGCTAGGATTACCTCGCGTTCAATCTCTTCTAGTTTGGTTCCAGGCTCGAAGCTGAGCATTGGTGCCTTAGTTTCTGGTGCTGCGCCAACTGCCATCATAGTATCGCTTTGGATAGTTGCTGTTGTGTACATTGATTTGCCCTCCGTGCAAATGGTTCAAGTTTCTTCCCATCTAAGCTATTTGCAAGTACCAGACCAATGTGGCGTGTATTATAACTATTTAAAATTACTTGATTTATTTGTTATTGCATCTTTGCTTGTCGACGAAATTTGGTATCAAAAAGCGACTGATTTTAGGCCACTGGTCTCAATTCTGGCATGTTGGGCAAAAAAATGTCGCTCTGTTTTGAATGCGAAGGCTCTTAATCGTTGTCTGGCAACGGGTACAGGGCTGGTCCGATTTGGCGTATACTTTATGAGAAAGTGCAAAGTATCCTGGGTTACCCTCTGGGTTCTGAAAGTCTTTGATGCTAGATCCACCGGCCTTGATGGCAGCACGTAAGGTTTTTTTAATCTGTTTTGCAAGGCTGCTCCATTGTCCTTTTGGAATGTCGGCAACGGTTTTTAACGGATGAATACCAGCGTGGAACAGACTTTCATTGGCGTATATGTTTCCAACCCCCACCACGACATGAGCGTCCATGATGAAAGATTTGACACACTTCTTTTTAGCGCGGCTTTGTTTGAAGAGGTAATCTCCCAGTTTTAACGTGTTTAGTGGTTCGGGTCCTAAGCTCTTAAAATAACGGTGATGACTTAGTTTGCTCTCTGAGCAAAAATCGATTAGGCCAAACCTCCGTGGGTCAATGTAGTGTAGGAATTGGTCCTTTTGCCCCTTACGAAACTTGAATACTGCATGAGTATGAGGTAGCCGGGGTTTTTGGCCTTCATAAAAAAACATCTTACCTGACATCCCAAGATGAAATATCCCGTAACCTCTTCGGGTTTTAAGCAACATGTATTTCGAC
>JANQHA010000323.1 GCA_028282865.1 Oligoflexales bacterium | reverse complement strand
TCAAAGCAAGAAACGGTGGAGCCTAGCCGCGAAAAGATATTTGGTGATTACAGAATTCATATCGGTGCTGCTTTGCCGGAATACGATCACTCGGCAGAGTACGAGCTGATATATGGTAAGCCTTCAGTTGGGCCGACTTTTGGACTTGACTACTTTTTCTTCGACTGGTTTGCGACTGTTGGGCTTGGCTTTCGGGCGAGTTATTTTAGCGATAGTGGCAAGGCTCTAGTAGTAAGTGGGGGCAATGTCTCTAAAGATGACGAAGGAAAAGTAGAATTGACGGTTCTTCCCCTTCAACTCTTAGCGATTATGGAGGCTACGCCTTTTACAGCTAAGTGGATGGTTTTAAGTGGTTGGTTTGGAATGGAATACGCCTACTTTCAAGAGGTGCGAGCTGATGATGAAGATAGCGAGGCATCTGAAACGTCAGAAGAACAAAAGTTGACTAACAGCGGGTGGAGAAATGCTAGTATTTTGGGTGTTGCACTTAGCTTTTCCTTGAAAGGGCTGGACCCAACCTCTGTCAATTCTATGGCTTCTATGGGGATTAGCGATGTATTTCTTACACCTTATGTAGAGGTCATAAAAGAAACCGGAAGTGAACAGTTTGACTTATCGAGAAGAATGATTGGCGCTGCCTTTACTTTTGAAACATTCTAATGTCGGATAAATTTTTATATCGTCTTGATCTTAGGTATGTAGGGGAGCCTTTTAATGGCTGGCAAAGCCAGACTGATGGGGGCTCTGTTCAAGATCATATTGAGAAAGTCTTGGAAAGAATCCTTTCTAAGAAGGTTAGGATTATTGGCGCATCCAGAACAGATAGTGGAGTGCATGCAAAACATCAGGTCGCGACCTTTGAATTAGAGAGTGCTCTCGATTGTAATAAAATGATTGGGAGCATGAATGCATTACTGCCCGACAGCGTTGGGATCAGTAGTCTTGTTGAGGTGCCTAAAGATTTTCACCCAATTGGATCCTCTAGTGCAAAAGTCTACCGGTACCAAATATGGAATGCTCGTCACAGAGACCCTTTTTTAGTTCCGTATGTTTGGCATGTGATGGCCGAGCTAAACTTGGCTGAGATGGTTAGCGCTTCTAAGTATTTTATCGGACTGCACGATTTCAGCTCTTTTTGCGCCTCTGACTCCTCTGCTAAAACGCGCAAGCGCCGCCTTTTAGATCTAAGGATAGCCTCCTCACCAGATGGGCTCATTGAGTGTTGGTTTTTAGGTGAAGGTTTTTTGAAGCAGATGGTTAGAAGCATCGTTGGCACCTTGGTGAGCGTTGGGTTAGAAAAGCGTCGATCCGACTCAATCCCAGACCTAATCTTAGCTAAAGACCGGAGCAAATCCGGCAAAACCGCTCCAGCCCATGGGCTGTGCCTAATTCAAGTCGTCTATGATGTTCCAGTCGATCGAAGCTTATTAGATCAATTTTTGAAGTGTTGAATTTTCACCGCTCCTGCTAGAATACTAGGAATGGGTTTGCTCAGGTATTTGGTGAGCGTTGGCAGGAGTTTTCATGCGTTTTTATTTGATAGTTGTAGCAACTACTGTTTTGTTATCCGGCTGCCGAACCTCTAATCAAAATGCTAATTTTGTCGATGGGGAGAATATTCCGCTGCGGCTTGACCCTGATGAAAGAAACTCTAGTGCAGTACCAGCATTTCTTTGGTCTCCTTCGCGTAGAAAAGCTACCTCGGGTTATTATTACTTAGTTTCTGAGTATATGTCCTTAAGTGGTGAGCAGAAGAAGGTGCTACCGCTGATTGAAACAGCTTATAATTTAGATCCAAATCCTTTTTTGGCAGGTAAGTTAATTTCTGGTGAAATCTTGGTCGGCAAGAAAGATAAGGCTTTGCCCGAAGCAAAGAGAATGATTCTACTCTACCCTAAATCGGCGGAGCTTCACTTTCTTTATGGTAAGCTTCTAGCCCAGCATGGTTTTTACCGGAATGCTGAGTCAGAGTTAGAGCGCGCGATTGATTTGGGCGGTGGTCGTGAAGAGTTTTACTTGGAACTTATAATATTGCACCAGGCCCTGAGAAAATATCCTAAGGCTATAGCTGTAGCCAAGGAAATGGTTAAGATGACGCCTCATTCGATCAAGGCGTGGATCAGTTTAGCTAGGCTGTATCTTGCAACAGGCCAGAAAAAGAAGGGGCTACCTCCAGCTAGGAGGGCTTATGAAATGCAGTCGTCTAACCCTGAAAATGTTTTGATTTATGCGCTGGCTCTAGAAATGAATGGTAAATCTAAGAAAGCTATTTCACTTTACGAGCAGTTATATCGACTAAACCCAACGAATGAAGAGCTTATATCTCGAATGATTGAGCTTTACCGCTCTGTAGGAGATTTAGAGGAGTCTTTAGAACTATTAAACGAGGCTGCCGAGATGTCAGGTGGCAATCGCCCCGGTGTACAATTGCAACGAGCGATTATTTTATGGGAGTTAAATCGGTTTGAAGAGGCAGCCGTCGTTTTAGATCAGCTTGCGAGTGACTACCCCGAACAACATCGGTTGAGATATATGGCTGGTCTCGGACGTGAGAAGTTAAAGAAGTTAGACCAAGCATATAAAATATTTGAGTCTATCCCGAAGTCGTCGCAGTTTTGGGGCGTTTCAAGAATTCGTATGGCTATGATTCGTAAAAACCAGAACAAACCAATATTGGCGCTAGATATAGTAAATCTGCTACTAAAAGAGAGAGAAGTTCCGGTGAATGTTTATGTATTGGCTGGGAGTATTTATGGCGACCTTAAGAAGTATGAAGAGGCCGTTGCCATTATTGGTAAAGGGTATGATAGCCACCAGGATATTAAACTCTTGTTTTTAAAAGGGGTTTACTACGAGAAAAATGGTGCTATTGATGATTGCATCAAGGTCATGCGCGAGGTCATCAGACTAGATTCCACCTATAGCACTGCATATAATTATTTAGGTTATCTATATGCAGAAAGGGGAGAAAATTTGGAAGAGGCTGAGTCTCTTATCAATAAGGCTTTGGAACTCAAACCTAATGACGGTTACTACTTGGATTCTTTGGGGTGGGTCTACTATCAACAGGGAAAATATATTAAGGCATACAAGACGCTTAAAGATGCTCTTAAGGTTCTTCCTAATGAGGGTGTGATTTTGGAGCATTTAGGAGATACTAAGCTAAAGCAAAAAGAGGCAGGTGAAGCTATTAAGTTTTTTGAACGTTCTTTGAATACTAAATTGGAAGACAAAGACAGGCGCCGCATAGAAGATAAGTTGAATCGCCTACGAGAGCAAAAGAAAGAATAGAGATTATGCGAGTCGACGGCGCGGTATGTTTAGTTTTTATTATATATTGTTTGTCTTGCCAAACGACGCCAAAGCCCCTTAAGAATGTTTCGTTACCTATCCCTATAGAGTCTCAGTTTTCGAGCTGTACTTCAGGTCAAGGTGCCTTGTCAGTAACAAGCTATGATGGCGAAAGGTTCTTAGGTTCTGTAGAGCTGGAGTGGAAAGACTCAGATGGCAGACCTGATGGCTGGGATACTCAAATTTTATCACCAATGGGCCATGAGTTGATGAGGTTTTCCTATGTTCCCTCCTCTCAATCCTTTCGGTCTGTCGGCCGCCTATCTTCTAAGTTCCCTGGGGTCTCGGTTTCGAAAGGGTTTCTTGAGGTTGATGGTCATTTTGTAGGGATCAAGCCGGAAGAAATCTCATGTTTTCTTAACTTTAAACTTCCGAGAAGCTGGTTGAAGCGATTGACTGATATTCAGCAGGAAGAGGGTCGAACTATATTATTTTTTCACGATAAATATCGTGTAATACGATCGGTATATAGTAAGATAAAACCAAGTAGTTTTTGCAGTGAGATTCGCTGGACTAATTATTGGGGGATGGTTTCTTCGACTTTAAACTTATGCTTTAGTAAGTTGGAATCGCAGTCGATTAAAACCGGTTCTGTTCATGGAATTGAGCAATATAAAGTAAAATGGACTGATATAGATGGATGATATCATAGACGTACTCTTTAAGGGTGGTAACTTAACTGAAATCAATGTGACCATGTTGCGAGCGTACATGGATCGTTGGAAGGTAGGCGGTTATCACGCACTGATTGAAACCCATGTTATTCCTGATTTTGAAATCGCGGATTTTTTGGCTGAGTATTTAAAGATACCTAGATATTATAACTTAGGCCCTAACGATATATCTGAAGCAGCACTGGAGAAAATTAGTTATATCCAAGCGCGGGAGCACTGCTGTTTACCGGTTGAAATTACTAAGGATAAGTTGTTGAAAGTCATTTTTGCTGACCCAACCAACAAGAAGGTTATTTCTAAACTAGTGGAGACAATTGGTATTGAAATTACCCCAGCAGTGTCCTCAAAACATGAGATCGAAGTTGCGGTTGGGAATATTTATTCACCAGAGCAGCAATTGGGCTGGGTCTTTCAGGAGGGCTCTTGACTGATCCAGTGTTAAAAATTGACGGGTTAAGTACGAGCTTTAAAGTTAATTCAG
>JANQHA010000318.1 GCA_028282865.1 Oligoflexales bacterium | reverse complement strand
CAAACGCTACATGCTGGAAAGGTATTCCATCGTGGAACGACGAGACCGCACCCCGAGGGAAACTGAAATCACCTTTGAAATAGTTTATAAGCAACTTTCAAAAGACGGAGCGGACGATAATGTCAAACCAGACGAGATCCCTACCGTAACTGCAGAGAACACGGTAGCTGTGATTCGGCATGATAAAAGGTGGTTTCTCAACGATGTCTTAAATAAGAAATCATCGTTTGATTTCCCCGTAATTGCCGCGGACGAGATTAAGGCTAAAGTGCCGTAATCTGACTTGGTCAAAATTCACTAGACACTCGCTAGCGACCGAAGGAAAAATCGGCTCCCCGTACTACCTTTCAGGGACAAGCAATATCTCGGTAAACAACTGGAAAGGTCAGGCACAATTTGATGGAACAAACAAAATGCGCTGGAATCTTAAAAAAGCAGACGCCGTAGAGTCTGGTATATTTGAAATAGAATAGTCGTATGCACGTTTCTAATTGATTGTTTTAGGCGGCTAGGAAAAGCCGCCTTTTAAAAATTTAGGAAAAAGTTAACGCTCAAGACGCTAACTACCAGCAGTTTCATAAGCCCGTAGCACTTTCAATGCCGCTTCCTTTCGACCAAACTTAAGAAGCCTTGCTGCTATCTTCAAAGCTGCTACCTGCTGGAAGCTAGTGGTATTCATACACCGATTAATATCTTTCTTTATTAATTCATAATTTACCCGCGAGCTCACGTCATATTCCCAATCTTTGGTGAATGCTACCTACTAAAAGATAGCCTAGGACCCCAACCAATATAAATGGCGCAAATGCAAAGCCTTCGTTAAAAGCACGACGCCGTAACAAATACCAAGGCACGACTGTCAATATCGCAATCATAAATGAATACATCATGATATCGAAAACTCTGTCAAAAAACAGAATAGACAGCCAGAAAATCATTTTAATATCACCCAAGCCCATACCGTCATTTGATCGAATAGAGGTGTAAATTTTATTTAACCCTATAAGGACCATACAGACCACGAGTCCAAATAGCCCACGCAAAATAAGCTGCTCATATTGAACCCCTGACTGCTGCAGTAAGCCAAATACCGAAAATGTCGCAACCATATGAAAACGATCTGGAATAACGTGAAAGAAAAGATCGCAGCGTATAATACCATAGCAGCAGACCACAATAGCACTGATAAGAAAAGTTTCGTACCTAGCTATTTCGAACTGCCTAAGAATAGCAATATAGGCAGCAGATAATATGAAAGGTAACCACCGAGAGAAAGCCCGGTTAAATGGCCAAGAAAAATAGCGTTTACCATAGCTATTAACAACCGCTGGCACCCACCAGGTGAGGCCAATATAGAAAAATATACCATTCAACGAAAACATCAGCTCTTTTTCTATCAGCTCATATAAACTCAACACTTCGACCTCGATCTAATTTAGGCTCAGCTACTAAGGCTCCCTGGGCTAATTCCAGCACTGCGGAGCAGCCGGAAGGCACTCTCGACCCTTTTAAGATAACTCCTGGTGGCACATCACTGCGAAGCTCAAGAATGTTAAATTTGGAGTCTAAAAAAGCAATATCAATTGGGGAAAGCATGCCCTTGGTATGAACCGATTTAGTACGAGGGAAAAGATAACCTTCTCCGTTGGGCACAGAAATATGATTCAGCAGCCCCAAACGGCGGTTCAACCAGCTATTTAATCGCAGTACTTTAATGCCAGTCAAACTGCCATCAACTTTTAGACTCGTTACATCGCGCTTAGCATCAAAACTAACTAAGAGATAAACCAGCCACAATACAAGCAAAACTAGAAAAAAAATTAACATACAAGACCTTCGTAACCGCCTAAAAACACTTAGGTACCATCCAAAAATAGCATAGACCATTAGGCACACTTGACTGAAATTGCTGTTTGTCTTAAAAAAACTGCCGATAACAACCACATGAAATCATTGATAGTCATCGCAGCTTTAGCCTATATGGTTGTCTGGAATTGCCCTAAAAAAGCGGTAAGCCAAACTAAGACAACCACATCGGTTTTTATTATGCCGTGGGTAACTTACGGCATAGAGGTAGAGTTATCGGCCAAGGCACGCGCCAACTTGAAAGCCCTAAGCGCTCAGATCGCTAAGCCCTGGAGCAACAACCCTCAGCCCCTAACTCCCAGTGCTAACCTGCAGCGTGGGAATAACTTTAAACGCCATAGCTCGAAGTTTCTTAAAGGTACGATGAATCCAGGGATAAATTACGATATCGCAATTCAGCCAATATGGTGCCAGGTATCAGGCATCCAAGTAATTGCGCTGCAGGCTATCGATTTAAGGAACCGTAGAATAGTCGCGTCAACACATCGAGCGGTAAGAGATAAAAAAAGAATTAAGAAGCCAAACAACCAGATGATACTACCAGTAACCAACGAACTCTTACAAAAGACCCGAAAAATAGTCCAGGCTAACAATCGCCAGCCACTTAAAGTAGATTTAAAGCTCACTAATCGCTCAGTACGCTCCCGTGGAAGCTACCAATGCTTAAATAGCGTTATCTCAGAGAATCTAGCAGAAGACTTTAATCTTGACACTTCAGTTGGCAACCAATCACTGGTTCATCTCGGGCATCACCTCAACCTACCGGCCCTAGCACCTAGGCCAACTCGCATCATTCGTTTAGAGTGGAAACAGCTTAAAGCCCTAAATGGGAATACCGGAAACAACCTCAAACTAACTGCTTGGTGGGATGAAGGAATTTTGGGGACCAAGTTTCTAAAAGCTAAGCCAAAAGACATCTCACTACAAATCAACAACAACAGATTAGTCGTAGTAGGTATCAAAAACATCACTAATCAACTGCAAGATGAAGCTAATAATCTAAAAGCTGAAAGCATACCAACCGTAGTTAAAACATATGGCGCCTGGGCTTATCTAGATCAAGGCAGAAGCTGGGGCCTACGAATGAACGACCGCTTGGTAAATCAGCAAAATCCATCTGGCGTAAAGGGCCATGTGGTAGGATTTTACGGAGCTGGTTTAAAATTAAAATCTCCCAAGGGGACTCCGGTACACGAGGGTGCGATCGTCTACATTCGCAAGGGCCAGTCACAGTTAAAAGTAGGTCAAACATTTACCTACGACCAGCAGACGTTTCCAACAAATTGGCCACCTTAATAAGTTTATTAAGCTAAATGATTCTCTAGAAAATCTTGGTATGCTAACTTAATCCCATCTCGTAGCTGCACCTTAGGCTTCCAGCCCAGCTCGAACAACTTGGTGCAATCAAGCAGTTTTCTAGGTGTGCCGTCAGGCTTGGAAGTGTCACAAGAAATGTCACCCTCATAGCCAACGACATCGGCAACTAATTCTGCAAGCTCACGAATAGATACTTCTTGACCACTGCCAACATTAATGTGGAAGTATTGCTCTGGTGATTGCAAACCATCCTCGAAGAAATCCTCCCCTAGATTTGAAGCTAAATAAACGATTGCATCTGCGCAGTCTTGAGAATACATCAGCTCTCGTTTGGGAGTTCCAGTACCCCAAATAACTGCTTCCTTGCTGGACTTTACCTTTGCTTCATGAAACTTTCGGATCAATCCCGGCAGTACATGAGAATTTTCGGGATGAAAGTTATCTCCAGGGCCATACAGGTTTGTCGGCATCGCAGAAAAATAACGCCGACCGTATTGTTGAACTAATGTATTAACAAGCTCTAGACCGGCAATCTTAGCCAATGCATAAGGTCGGTTAGTAAACTCCAGAGGCCCCGTCAGTAGACAACTCTCAGGCATAGGCTGAGGGCATAGCTTTGGGTAAATGCAACTGCTTCCTAAAAAAACCAAGGTCTCGACATCGGCTTCATGCGCAGACCATATTAAATTGTTTTGAATCATCAAATTCTGATAAAGA
>JANQHA010000264.1 GCA_028282865.1 Oligoflexales bacterium | reverse complement strand
ATCAATAGACTTCCACAGCTCGAAGTAGTCAATATTGTTGATCGCACCCCAATCGAGCCTGTCAGCACAATCAAACTGCCAGAAGCGCCTCGCACTGGTAGGATCTTGTATGCGTTCAATCAATGGATCATTTGAGGCGGCTATAAAGGTGCAGTTCTGCTTGGCTGAATTGATTGCCTCAGACTGAATGCCCCTCCATTCAACTGTGGGAGCAGTGATGAGGTTCTTCATGCAGTCGATGTCAACCTGCTTTGATTTACCCATTTCATCAAAGAACATAACGAAGTTTCGAGCGAACATGCGTCTTGCAAATTGATCGTTGAATACCGTCATATTTTGAAGGAGTGTCACATCCTTGACGGGTTTAAGTAATTTATGAACAGCAACACTTTTACCACCACCAGATTTTCCAAACAACACTGGCATCATATGGTGCTCAACTGGTAATCCAAAGATCTTTCGCTTCACTTGCCAGATCCAGTGGCGAAGAACAGCAACGTCGATGTGGCGAGCTTCTCCTGTTACTGCTAGCACCCATTTTTTAGCAACTTCTGCCTTTGTTGGCTGATACTTTAAAGAGTCCCGCAGACAACAAAGAAAAGTCTCTGATTGGTCTCGCATCCAGATGGTCATTGCATCCTTAAAGTAATAGGACAGCTTCTCAACTTTTAGGTTATTGGCATAGAGCCTCATCATGGAGATAAGTGCTTTGTATTCTAGTGGCTCACCATTTTGCCTCAGCGAAGACGTTTTGTAGTCATAGGATATATGGTTCAGTCTCAAGTAAATCTGCACCCACATTTCCGGTGGAGTGTCTTTACTCGCTAAGGGATTCTGTATGGCCTCTTTTCTGGACAGGTTTGAGTCGACATCACTAGCTATGGGAATTACGTTACTTAGATCGTTTTTCAAGACCCGCCTCCGTTTCAAATCGTCACGGTTCGGTCTATCGTTCCATTTCGTCCTCCCTGAAATTTTCCATCACTGCTGTCACTGATGGGTGCATAAGCCCCCACTTCGCTATCACCTACGCCCCCACCTAAAGACAGGAGGAGCAGCACCAGCTTATAACTCTAACCCTACCTATATATTCTCAGGATTTTAGACTTTACTTGGCCTAAGTCATTGAAAACCCGACGAATAAAGCTCGAAAAGCCTCAATATGTGCCTACGCTCTATGAGTGTGCTACCAATTTTCTATTATAAGGCTGTTCGATGTCTCTGTTGATAAAATCAATTCCGAAGATTATCAATCTCGTGCCGCACTCAGTGATCCGAGTTTTCCACGTAGCGATCTCTTTATCTTTGGCCTGATAGATTAATCGTTCGCAGGAAGTGATCGAAACAGCGCGTTCTAAGGACCAGAGTGGGATCTAAGTGGATTTCTCTAGTCGAATAAACAAAATTTAGCAGAGTCGGAAGGCGTCGAGACCAGCACGTTATTCAAGATTAGCTACCAGGCTTGTGTTTTGAAAAATGAAAGATTTGACATATTTTTCCATCCCTCAGGGTAACATTCCACACTGTTTTTGATTCAGCTCCACATGCAAATTTGTCGTAATGTTTTATTAGTGCCAGGTTTGAATCTGTTTCAATTTTTTCTAGAACACGACACCGAACATTTGGGTTTACTCTAAAAAGATCTTCGTAAATTCCTTTCAATTCAGAAAGAGAACTAAAGTCCCGTTCTTTGGAAAAAAGATTTTCACTCGAAACCTCTTTGTCGAATAGAGATAGCAACTGTTCAGAGTCTTTTTCATTAAAGTATTTTTCAAACTTTTCTATTACAGCCATGAGCTACCTGGTGATTTCCATCGGTTGATAAGATTCCAAATTATCACCATAACTTTTATTAATTTTTGAATACCCTAGTGTTTCATAGCAATTTTGATAGCCGTTAAAAGTATTCCAGGTTTTAAAGGGACTTGACTCTAGACTCCCAGGCTCTGGATAAGACTCGATTCGGGATGCCCCATACTCGAAAGCTAATTTTGTCGCAGCTTCGATTAAAACCCTTTCCACTCCTTGGTTCTTGTAGTCTTTCCTGGTGGTCACGCAATGAATCGACCACTCATCGTCCTTACAGGCAATATCTTCTGCAATACAGTCATGCCCTGGCAGGGTTTTTCGCTTGTCAAGCGAGGCCCAACCAACAGGAATGGAGTCACCTTCTTTATACGCTAGAACTCCAAAAACTCGGCCTGATAAGACAAGTTGCTTCATAGCCAACTTTGCTGCCTCACCTTCGAAGTCTAGTCCCATTGGTAAGCGGTGGTTCATGCACCAGCATCCACTACAGGCGCCATCGAATTCAAAATATTTTTCAAAGTCATTCCAAAGGTTTTTATCTATAGATTTTGTGAAAAAGTTCATTTCAGCTCCTATAGGGACCATACTGAAATAACTCGACCCAGTCTAGTTGTCTTACGATACGATCGAAGTCTCTGACGCAGCAAAATAGCCTCTATCGACCCCTGGTAGAGGTTAAAATCACGACTTCTTGCCTAACTGTAGAACCCATAACCTTCAATAACTCTTGATGTATGCAGTGTATCGCATCTAGAGTCGGTCCTGCGTAGCAGTGTCACAGCCTATGTTGCTGTCACCCCCTTAGAAAAAAAGACGGATCAAGTCTGATCACCTGATCCGCCTTAGTTTCTGCGCGCCTGTATATTTATTTTTTATCGCCAGTACCGTTAAGACGGGGCGATCTGCGCAACCAGTTTCCTAATAAGCCACTGACGTATGTGCGTAGCGTTTGGTCGTCGGCTAGCTTTGCACGATTGGCCTCTGTATCTCGAAACTCAACTTTCTTGGCCTTGAACTCTTCGCAGATGCCATCAATCATCAGCTTTCGCATCTCGCTAGTGATGTGCTCAATAGCCTTGCCGTTGCCTGGTACATAGTTGATCTTGTGCTCTTTTAAGACTTTGAACACAGCATTCTCAGTTGCTATTCGCTGTGAGACTACATTTGATTTCTTAGCCTCAGACTTTGCTTCTTGCTGCTGTGGCGGCTTTGTCTCAATGGCTTTTTGTTGAGTTTTCTGCTCTTTGCTCTCGTCTTTCTTGTTAAACATAGTGATACCTCCTGTTTATTAGCAACCAGACTCAATTTGGCCCATCCAAACTGGTCTGTACTGCTGTTACTCAGGAGTCGGCTCGGTATCTTAAATCCGGAGACCGAAGTGGAAGCTAAGGCACCCGCTAACCTCAGTTTGAAGTACCAGTGCTTGTACCGAGGTACCGCCGCACACGGCGCAAACTTTCTGTGTGAGAACAAATTGGGCACCCGCTGGCCTTCGCCTCTATATAGTGATGAGCCTTACTTGTGCATTTCTATTTTATATACGGGAGTTTTTTTAGAATTTCTTCGACAGACTGACGACCATTTACTTTAGCAATATCAAGTGCAGTATAGCCGTGAGAAGATTTGAAGTTATGATCTGCACCATGTTTCAGTAAAAGGCGGCAAGCGTTTACATGGTCCCAGTAAGCGGAGTTGATGAGTGATGTCCACTTTAGATCAGGCGTGAACTGGTCAACGTTTGCTCCTGAAAGAATCAGAAACTCCATGATCTCGATATTGTTATGGGCGGTAGCTGTGAACAGAGGAAAAGTGCCAGAAGTCTTGAGACAAGGGTCCGCTCCTTCACTTATTAACCTTTTAACAAGCTCAGTATTTTGTTCCTCGATAGCTGTAATCAGCGGTGGCGCTGGGCTTACAAGTCTAACATTACTTAAAGCACTCTCAAGCAGTGATTCAATGTGCTTTTCATTCTTTGTCTTCTTTGGCAACCTTCCTCCCTAAAGAGACACCCGCCCAATACTGGGCAGGTGCCAATAGAAAGTATCACTGTGCTGTCATAACAATACACCACCACGGCAGGGGTATCTCGTTTCGGTCTTGAGATATTCAGGATCTCGTTCTCGGCCAATTTCCTAAGGGCAACCGAACCGTCACCAGTGTTGATAGTGTCCACCAGCCCATTCAGCATCACGTTCCTGAAAAAACGGGATGATGAATACCATTTAATGAGTTTTCAAAAGGTGGCGAAAGGATCATTGGATGAGTACGTCAAACAATGATGAACATAAAGAGAAGCCACCCTTGAGCACCAATCTGAAGAAGATCAAGGAGCAGCGACACCTGACAGTGAAGGAGCTGGCTGGCATGGCTGGTGTTGCTGACTCAGTTATGCAGGGTTGGCTTGAAGGAGTCAGCCCTCAAGGTGAGAAGGGCTTTGAAGCCATTGACCGCCTTGCAACTAAGTTAGGGCTCGGTTTTCGGGAGTTGATGCTTGGCAAAAAAGAAGAAACTCGTCCTGTTAGCATCGAACAGCTTTTTGATGAAGAAGAATGGTTTGAGGACATCTGCAAGCTAAAGATTGTTCGCTTGAAGAGAAAAAGGAATGGTGATGAAGATTAAAGCAGCGATTATATTAATGATTAGCCTTTTCTGCATGAGCGGTTTTTCAAAAGAAGAGGCCAAAAAAGAAACGAAAACAGAGGCAAAGAAAACTTGCAGTGATCCACAAAAAGCCGCTGAGAACTTCTTTGGCAAGTGTGTTGATACCTTTATTGGGGCCAAGCAAGCTGATGGCCTTCTAACAGGACGCAAACCTTCCTCTATATCGCTAAAACTAACTGCCCAAACCTGGTGTCAGTGTATATCTCGAAACTTCAGTGTAGAAAACATCGCCGATGCAAAGTGTGAGGTTCATCCTGTCTGGGTCAAGGACATATACATGAAGCCAACCAAGTCCATGAAATATAAATGTGGAAATCCCCACTAAAAGGAGGGTGAATAATGAAAAGACTATTTATAACTGCAATAGTGCCAATCCTGGCGATTGGGTGCGCATCATCACCTAGATCTCCAGAAAACAGCGAGGACAAGGTAATCTCTCGCATTGATAATATTGACGAGCGTCCTGAATGGCTCAAAGAATCAGAACCATTTAAGATCTCGGCAGGCAAGGTGGTCTCTCTTGGATCAACTGTCATTCCTGCAAATCACAGGTTATCTGCGGCTTACCGGATCGCTGCTAACAATGCAAAAGCCCAGGTGTCTACTGCCATCGAACAAAGACTTGAGTTTGTCTTTCAAAATGCAGAGGAAGGCACTGAGATGGATACTACACAGGCAAGGTATATAGGTGCAGAAGCCTCAAAGCTCACGACATCAAAGCTCCATATAAAAGATAGGTACTGGGAGAAGGTTGCGACTACAACTGACGCAGGTGAGAGGATCACCCAATACAGAGTCTTCGTCACTGTGGAGATGCCAGAGCAGGACTTTAAGAAAGCCGTGTTCAGAGCAATCAATGGCGGACAGACTTCGCGAGGGATTTCTTCCAACTTTTCCGAAAAAGTCGACAAACACTGGGATTCGTTCGTTGAGGCGAATTGATGACTTATGGACGGTTTTGTAAAGTTAGGTGTCCTTGGGGCGCTTCCATTTCTTGCATACGCAGTCGTTGCCTTTGCTATGCCTGCTTGGGTCAAAGAGTCACCCGCAAGCAAAGGTAACAAGTTCATAATCGTCTGTGCAGGTGAAGGACCCGCTATTGATCTTGCAAGACGTGAGGCACTGGATAGTTGCAGAGCTGCTGCTGTTGAACAGCTAAAATCCAAGTTTCACGTTCGATCCTTGACCGTACAAACTGAAAAAGACTCTGCACACCACCTTGAGGTCAGCTCCGACCAGAACTATGAGGGATTGTCCTGCAACCAGTTGAAGCAGCAGATCGAAGATAGAAAAGACAGATACAAGGTATGGCTGCAATGTGAGTTTGATCTCTCAAAGGCGAAGGTCTCTGCTAACAAGGAAAAGAAAACTCAACGACATATTGCAAGTGGTGAAAGAAGAGAGCTATCAGTTGCCACTGTTCCAGACTGTGACTCAATCCTTCTTGAAGGCTTTCGTGCAAGGACGGTCCGGTGCAATCAAAATCCCATGCCTGTCATTCTCTATCCTGAGGATGAATCCCTAACCATCCGAGCCGAAGGCTATCAGCCAAAAACTATCGAGCTTTCCACTAACCGATCCGTTCACCAAAGCATCCAGATAATCCTTCAACCCATGAGGTGAGTATGAAATCCAAAATATTGCTACCATCTCTCAGCCTTGTTGCTGTTTCCTGTGCGACGGGGCCGAGTCAGAATATATACGAAGCAGGCGATATCCTACGGAGCTCGACGATAAGCCAACCCTCTGAAAGCTACGGACAGCTATATAAGAGATTCAAGGATAAAGTTGCATGGACACCAAACGAAGGCTTTGGGAGCGCTGTCGGTAGACACCAGGACAACAGCCTTGCCCAAGACAGAGCTGCGTTTAATTACTATTGCTCAAACGGCAGGCAGAAACGAAGTCTTAAGATCAGCTTTGTAGCACTCCTTGGTGGAACCCCAAGTGGTATGTCCCTTGATAGAGCTCAGAAGGTCAGATCACATAAGCTGAAAAAAGCTAGATTCTACATCAAGCATTTTTTAAAGAAGCAGGTTCACGGAGGTATCGAAAGACCATTTTCAAACCCTAACTATATTGATGATGGCGAGCACTTCAGCAAGATCAAGTTGTATGGAAATCCTTATTCAGACCCAAGCCAGTACATGACGGCCGCCAACCAAAAACCTGTTAGCTGTATGTCTCGTTGGAAAAACAGGAAGTTGCAAGAGAAGTGGATCAATAAAGGCGTTGGCTGCTATGACCCAACCTTTCTCCTTTTTGATGAAAAAAAATATGGCTCTCAACTTGTGATGACGTTCTCAGGTGTACCAGAGTTTATATGGGAAAAAGGTCGCAATGACTTTGGTGACAGGTATCCAGTTTTAAGAATGTCCAACCATGAACTTGATGAGAAAGGCGTTGCTTTATCAAGATACCCGGCAAGCCCTAACGTAAAAGGCAACATCTTTGGCTATGTGAAAGAACCGCCTATTAAAGCCACCTATTTTAGAAACCCTCTCAAATATGAGGATGAGAGATCATTCGATATTTTTCCCGTCATTCATCTATACTCGCTTGAAATAGATAGATTCTCTACACGATTTACAATGCTCATTCCTAGAGATACGGAAAAGCAGTTCTTTAGTGATCTGCACCTCAACGGCGAGATCGGCCACAACTTCCAGAAGCGAAACGGTAGCTTTGATCTATCAACGGCAGTGGAGAATCGGGCACACCTATGGCTGAACTATCTCGAAAGGGCTGTAACTGTAAAGGAAGCGAGAACCAGCAACCCAAGCACAGTGAAATACCAGGCAACAGTTGATCTCAATTTGTTCTGTAAGTATGGACGACCAATCAATGATCTGTCTTCAAAATAGATCCTAGGATACCTTTTTCATACGAGTCTTTTTCAAATCAAAAGCCCAGGCTGAATACAGTTTGGGTTTTCTTTTTTTGAGCTCTAATGATCCCAGCTGAAAAATAAGTTCGTTTACTCTTTCACTAACTAGGGCAGAGCCTTTTTGGTCCAAGAGTCCCGACTCTTCCAGCCGAGAGAGGGCATCTAGCTCTCCTAAAATATCCTTTGAAGGCTCACTCTTTCTCAAGTCGCTCCATTTGTGCCCTTCTTTCCCACCATTTAATCGGGAATCTTTGCGTAACCAATTATAGAGAATATTTTTGCAGTAATTATCAAGACCATAGTGGTTTCGATCACCAACGATGCCTTCCTTTATCCTTTTTCCCGCCGGAATCTCACCTGAAATAATTCGTTTCTTTATCTCGTCTGCAAGAACGCAGATTTCCTCGTTTGCCAGCAGATCTCTCGCTGGCTGTCCTGGTTTTAAATCTGGCCCCAAGTAGGTCAGCACCATCTCAACAATCGAATCCTTTTGAGTCTTTTTTCCCATACAGCCTCATCGGCTGACTTCAAATCTAACTTCAGACCCCTTCGAGTTCTAAGGGCTTTGGTCCATTTGGCCAAAGCCTTTTTTTATTTCCTTTAGTCAATTCAATCTGTTATATCGTTTTAGGACCCCGGTTCAATTCCCCCCGCCTCCACCATTTACGGAACCTAAAAAAGGACTTAAATGGTTGATATGTTTAATTTTTGGTTTTTGCAATAGGTATCTTTAGGTTCCGAGGTTCCTACAAGGAATCAATAGTTTAGGGAGTTTGTTGCTTTACAAGTTTCATC
>JANQHA010000250.1 GCA_028282865.1 Oligoflexales bacterium | reverse complement strand
ATGCTACTGCAGATACATGATGAATTGGTCTTTAGCTGCCAAGAGGAAAATGTAGATCAGGTAATGGGCCAGATTAAAAAGCAGATGGAGTCTGCCTTTGAAACTAAAGTACCGTTGCTAGTAGAAGTAAATTATGGAAAAGACTGGCTTGAGGCTCACTAACCCATTGCGAAGATACGAAGGATGAAAAACGATGCTAAAACTTTCTGGCAAGCCTCCTAAAACACTTGGTGTAAAAGACGGCAAACTTGCTAAGTGTTCATGGAAGCCTAATTGCGTATGCTCTCAGTACCAAGAAGATGAGAAGCACTATATTTCACCAATCGATTCAAGAGGCTCGGTGGAAGCTACTTGGGGTGACCTCATTAAGTTAATATCTCAAGATGAATCAGCTCAAATAAAACAACAAAACAGTCAGTACCTTCACGTAGAGTATTCATCTCGCGGGCTGGGCTTTGTCGATGATGTTGAGTTTTTGGCTTCGCCCGAGGAAAGTGTGATCCACGTAAGGTCAGCGTCTCGGCTTGGAATCCGTGATTTTGGGGTAAACCGCAGACGTATCGAGGATATTAAGGCCAGAATTTGAAGACTTAGCGCTTTAGACTCTAGTTGAAACCAGGAAAAAATAAAGTTATACTTTAGATATGGCTGGTTTAAAGAGAAACTTAGAAGCTCGGATTGATCAACTTCTTAAATTATTTCCGGTGGTTGTGATAATAGGGGTCCGTCAGTGCGGTAAAACTGAAATTTCGAAGGCTGTTAGGCCAAACTGGCAATATATTGATCTTGAGCAGGAATCTGCTTTCGAGAGAATTAACGGCGATGCAGAGTTTTTCCTTAAAGAGAACCCCGAAGCTGTTATTTTGGACGAGGCTCAAGAGCTGCCCAAAATATTTAATGCCTTGCGAGGTGCAATTGATTCCGATCGAAAAAAGAAGAATCGTTATCTCATCACCGGATCTTCTAGCCCAGAGTTGATTAAAAATATTTCAGAGAGCCTTGCTGGTCGAGCGGCTACTATAGAGCTCGGTACACTAAAGGCTAACGAAATTTTTGAGAAGCCACTTAGCTCTTTTTATGAGTGCCTAACACGGCCTTTGAGTAGGGATTCATTTGCTGGGTTGAAGAGTCCATGTGTTGTGGACGACCAAGTTAAACAGGCATGGTATAAGGGCGGCTATCCGGAGCCGGTTACTCACAGTGACCCTAATTTTTGGAATATCTGGATGAATGAATATAGAGGCCGTTATGTCGAAAGAGATTTAAAGAAGCTCTTTCCTAAGTTGGACTCAATCCGGTACCGTAGATTTTTATCTGTTCTTTCCAATTTATCGGGTAGCATTGTTAACAAAAGTGATATCGCAGCTGCAGTTGAACTATCGGAGCCTACTGTTAGAGATTATATTGATATTGCCGATGGGACTTTTATTTGGAGAAAGCTTCCAACCTTTAGTGATCGTATTAAAAAACAAATTGTGAAATCTCCGAAGGGACATTTTCGAGATTCGGGAATGCTCCATCACCTCCTTAAAATTGAATCGTTAGATCAGCTAGAGACGCACCCGATTCTAGGTAGATCTTTTGAGAGTTTCGTGATCGAAGAAATTATTAAGGGCATCCATGCAGAAGGAATAGTTAATTGGACACCTCACTTCTATCGAACAAAAAACAAAGCAGAAATTGACCTGATCTTAAATGGTCCATTCGGAATATTACCAATTGAGGTTAAGTATGGAATCAGGCCACCCGCTAGAAGTCTCAGAGCACTGAAATCTTTTGTAGAAGAAAACAGCCTACCTTTAGGAATTTTGGTAAATAACTCTGACTCGATAGAGATTCTTTCGCCAAAGATTTTGCAGATACCGGTGACTTTTCTTTGAATAAGATCATAGCTTAAAATTTTATGTCAAATTTTTCTTCAATCAGTATGCTGAGTTTCTTAGATATCTCTCCTAGGAACTCATTAGAGTATTTGAAGTCTTCGTATAATTTCGCTGCGGTATCTAACCCGAGGAGCTCGGCCCTTTTCTTTCTTTCTGG
>JANQHA010000043.1 GCA_028282865.1 Oligoflexales bacterium | reverse complement strand
AAATTTAATCAAGATGCTAATATAGCTCGTAAATTCACAATTAAAGAAGGATCATCTGCATCAGCCGATGACTATATGTACGCGCCGGTTTCTTCTGCAGAAATTATTGCTGACGAGCAAACTGGAGTTCAGTCTCTTAGGTTAGCTGGACGGTATCCTTCACTTGGTCCAGATGCCTGTGCAAAAATAACTAGCATTCTTACATCAAGAAATGATTCTGACATCCTGGTCGTACAGCCTATCATGACTATCTTTAAAAACGAAGAATGTACAGACTATAAGCCTGACTTCAAAGTACATCACGAATTACATACTCCTTTCTACGGAAAAGGGCTACTTCACGTGCGGGTGTTAAATGGAAATGCCAGAAATCAATATTTAGAAATACTCCAATAAATCAAGAAAAATTGACGACTCCTCCGTTATAGGACGAACCTTTAACGGAGGATTTTCTAATCCAAACTAATTTCAATTCCAAATAGATTTTCGAGCTCGCTGCGATCAAAGCTTAATTCAGTGGCAGTGATCTGATCGCCAACATGCTTTTTCGACTTTACTACCAACTGCATCGGGTCCACTCCCCTTAGTACAAAAAACAATTCGGGGTTTTGATCGAGCCGAACTCCGACTCCATATAACACCGCAGCCACATGCTCACACATCGAAGCAAAATCAGGGCAATCGCAACTCATAGAGATCTCATAAGGGCAGGGGAACAAACCATTGCGCTCGTCAGTAATGATACGCATCACCGACTCGGACAAATTCCCGGAAAGCAGCTCCACCATGCTTGCAATGCTACCTGCGCACTGAATGATAAGATTTTTCCAATCTCTTCTAGGTAGTTTATTAAAGCCGATATCAACTGAGTAAAGCTCGCCAGCACTAACCAGAGCGCAAACCTTACCATTTGAGATTTTCAAATCGATCACACCACCATTTCTAAGATAGCTACGAGCTATTGGGAGTCGGTGCTCTGCATCGTGATGGGCTGATAAGTTACGACACCATGCTTGGCCCCAGAAGGTTTTAGCAATTTTGCGCTCATTAGTTACTACAGGGGTAAGCACATGCCCGTCTCTCTCTAGCTGCTTAGCATGTACTTTGGCCCTCTTCCTTCTAGAGGAAACACTACGATATTGATAGACTCCATTAGACACGACACCACCTGAGTGATCCCCTAAATCTTCGTAGTCATATTTAACTTCTAAAGGCTGATCGGATATAGGTTTTTGATCCTTAGTATCCATTTTTTAGACCTCACCCAAAGTTTGGATATCAAGCCGAACCAGATTAAGGATATCCTCATCTGAAAGTTCAGTGAGTCTGAGTTCGTTAGCTCCCTCAATTAGCGCATCCGCCAACTCCTGCTTCTCTGATATCATGGAGTCAATTTTTTCCTCGACTGTCCCCTTGCAAACGAGCTTATGAACCACGACATTCTTTTGCTGACCAATTCTAAAAGCTCGGTCGGTCGCCTGATTTTCTACCGC
>JANQHA010000662.1 GCA_028282865.1 Oligoflexales bacterium | reverse complement strand
GATCGATAAAAGCAGTAGCCGATACGAGGGTCGGTGACACGATTACAAAACCATCTAACCCAGCAACGGAAGCCTTAGACGGCTTTGCCGAGGCCAAGCAAATGGTATTTGGTGGTATCTTTCCTATTGACTCTTCCGACTACAACGTTCTGAAAGAGTCTTTGGAGAAGTTGACCCTAAACGACTCATCTCTAACCTTTGAAGTCGAAAGCTCAAACGCCCTGGGGTTTGGATTTAGAGTTGGATTTCTGGGCTTGCTGCATATGGATATCATTCAGGAACGGTTAGAACGAGAGTATAACCTAGATCTTATCTTCACAGCGCCAACGGTCGTTTACAAAGTCTATACGGTAGATGGAGATATACTCCAAGTAGAAAACCCATCGAAGCTTCCTGACCCAACAAAAATAGACATGATCCAGGAGCCCTACGTTAGCATGACCATTCACACTCCAGAGGAGTACGTCGGTGGGATTTTGAAGCTACTAACAGATAGACGCGGCATTCAACTTAATATGGAATACACTTCGGCCGTTAAAATGAAGCTCAGTTACGAAATCCCGATGAATGAAATGATCTTCGATTTTCATGACCGGTTAAAAAGTATTTCACGCGGCTATGCATCTATGGACTATGAGCTGGCAGATTACCGTCAGGGTGACTTGGTAAAGCTGGATTTTCTAGTCAATGGAGACGCGGTAGATGCGCTGTCATGTATCGTACATAAAAGTTACGCTGCTCCCAGGGGCCGTGTTATTTGTAAAAAGCTAAAAGATATCTTACCAAGACAAATGTTTAAGATCGCTATCCAGGCAGCCATAGGCGCTAAAATTGTCGCACGAGAAACACTGTCAGCACTTCGCAAAGATGTGACGGCCAAATGCTATGGTGGGGACATCAGCCGTAAGCGTAAACTTCTCGAAAAACAAAAAGAAGGTAAAAAGCGTATGAAGCAAATAGGAAGCGTAGAAATCCCGCAAAAAGCTTTTACTGCTATCCTAAGTATGGACGACTAATTCAAAACAACAAACGACGGCTAGGACTTGACCCTGTAGAGTACGCTATATACTGGCGGAGTTTTTTTCGACCGCTGTACCGCTCATAATAACGGGCAATATTTCTAACAGCTAAGAAGCTTGGATAAAAGTTTCTGGCGGCAAATCCAAAAGATCTACTTCGATGCTGTCTACGAAACTTCATATAGTCTCTTGTCCCCACGCGGCGTATTCCACGGGCGATCCCATTGATCCCATAGTTATAGCCGGTCATAGCTAGGGGCCAGGACTTAGTTTTTTTGTAATTCCGATGTAAAATTTTAACGGCAGCACGGGTAGATTTTGAAGTATTTTTACGATCATCTCGCCACCTATTCACCTTAAGACCCGACTCACGAGCGGTCGCTGGCATAAGCTGCCAAACACCCCGGGCGCCGACTTTGGAGTGGGCTTTGTAATTAAACCCACTTTCTAAATGAGGCAGGTAAGCCAAGTCTCGAGGCAGTCCTCGCTGTCTCAGGGCATGTCTTATCATCGGCAAATACTTCTTTGAACGCTTTAAACTCACCATAAAGTTATTAGCAATTCCACGCTGACACCTCACGCGGCCAGCTGCCTTTCGGTAAAATGATCTATGCCTATAGTTTTTAGGAATTGACCGAACGATTTTCCGTTCCAATGAAGACTTCGGCGAATAGCCCTTTCCAAGCCTCTTAAGCGCGCGCACTATACTACGCTCCTGACGGGCCAGCTCACGGCGCTGGCCTCTTCGCGATTTAGATCTAATTTTCTTTATCCCGTAAATAACGTTCACATTCCAGCTATCATGGAATACACATTCATTAGATTTATAATGAGCAAAGATCTGCTCCCAAAAATGAACATCTTTCTCGAGCCCCTTCGGTGTAGGAAGAGTCGCAGCCAACAGCGAATGATCAATGCATAGTAAAAACAAAATAATAATGAAGAAGTTTCGAAAAAACATAAAGATCCATCTAAATTTTATTTGATTGCTATTTCAATAGGTAGATTATTTTAATTATGAAGCAATATGAGTTAGAAATCAAATTTAGCTTAAATCTGGTAGGGCAACCGTAACTCAAACAGTTAAATACTAGGTGTAACCGTTACTAAGCTCACTCGTATCTTAGCCATAGCAGTATCCGAAGCACAGAACCTCTATGTTGGTCAAACTTCACTACATAAACCTCTTTTTCCGGTATTGTTAATATTTCCATTTGATACACCACTGACTGGTACTCCATAGCATGACCAATACGTCTGACATCGCCATTAAAAGGAGTTACTTCTACCTCACCAGGTCGGTAGTAATGACCACTAACTCTATGTCCTACAAGTTGGCTTAATGAATGGGTCGTGCCGTGTATCGTGTCTTCCGTTGCTATAACCTCGGCAATCCAATTTGATATATCTTTAGCTCGGTCCCCCGGGGATGAAGACAAATCGAGCCTCACTTTAGGTATCAAAATATTCAGTTCACTAAAGTTTGGGTATTCATCAAGAGAAATAGTATATTCTTTTCCTTCAGGTGCTTTTCGATTAGCAACGGTAAGCAAATATGCTTCCCCTTCCGCGTGGCCTGGCTTTGGGGACACGTCGATCACCGCCCCGTTAACTTTAGAAACCCTTTCTGCTTTCCTACTCTTAACATAGGTAAGGTATTTACCGGATATGATCCTTCCCTCAAGCTGCTTTAAAACCTGAAGTTTCTGATCGGCGCTACGCTTAGAAGTAAGCATGAGACGCATCCATTCTCCAGCTATATTAGTGGAATCTGTATCCAAGGCTTCTTCTAAAGGAAGAATTTCAGATTCTGAAAACAAATCGCCACAAATACTAGACCGAGCGATATCTGAAATAGATAGAAAAATAGCTACAAAGATTAAGATCCTAGATAAAATGCAGATCATAGACACACCTAATATAAACCTGGTAGATTTTAATGAATCAATTTTATGAACCTTTCGGTAGTCGAATGGCAAAATAGGTAAAAGTCCTAAGGACGGTATGATCAAAATCTAGCGGTTGCTCGCTACCATCCTGCAACCTTAAAGTAATAGTAAATTCACCCATCTCACTATTCTCAGTACGGCTAATACTCAGTATCTTGCCAATAAGAGGCATCAACTCAAAAGGAAGTCCGCCACCTAAATGCTGCCTGTACATAGCAGTAGCTGAGTACCCCACTAGCTGGCTTAACGAGTTTATAGTGCCGTGAACAGTATCCTGGGTAAGTAACACATCATTAAGCCATTCAAGAGCATCGACTCCTCTGCCGTCTTGAAACTCCTTAGCCTCCGGTAACCGAGTCACATCGAGGTTCACTTTTGGTGGTATAACTTGAAACTTGCTAAATTGAGGGAAATCCATTGCATTGGCGGTAAAGTAGTATTCATTTATCTGACCGCTCTTATCATCGGCGATTCTTATTACATAAATATCAGGATATTCTTCTTGCGGCTGAAATAGATCTAAAACTAAGCCATTTATGTCGACTTCTTCGACTTTACCATCAATATGCTGAGCGTACTTCGCAGAAACTTGCCTATTAAATAAAGCCCGTCTCACTTCTACCTTAGGAAACTTGGCTAGAGCAGACTCTAAAGGAATCACGCTGTCAGGGTCTTCAAAGAAATCAGCACAAGAGCTATATGCATCCAGCGCAATTAAAATAGAAAAGAAAGGGATAACTCGCATTAGTGTTTTTACCATTGGCTCACCATTAATAATGTAGGTTTGGACTTGTGCACGCCAGAGTGCCCCAGAACGAGCGTTCTTTAACAAGATCTTTATGTGCTTGTAAAGAGTAAATAAATAAATTCTACCCTATGCACTCTAGTACTTTTGAACCAGATACCTACAGAATTTGAGAGTTTATGGTAAAAAAAGGCTACCTTTGCTGGCCGCCCTCCCTCAGGGGACTTAAATACTCGTTAAAATCAGCATTGGAATAAGTCAGGTTAGTAGTATCTATCCGGTTTTCCCATAGGTATTCGGTGAAACTCCTTACCAGCGGATCGCTATGGATATCAATGCTATCGGTAAAACCCAGCATGATATCAATGGGACATCGATACTGCATAAAATCTTCATCTGTTTTAAAAAAATTCATTTTCTCCAATATGTCTTGTACCCTGGTAATCTTTCTCGGTACAGCCGTGCAGCAGTCGATTTTTAGGCTTTTAGCCAGGTCTATGCATAAGTAGAACAAGGTATCGACAAAGCTATAACCTGCCTTACGCTTAGAAAATTTTGAGTTTAGAGAGTTCCACTCGATAGTCATCAGCTGCCTCGCTCCGCGCTCCCTAAGATGTTTAATCGCATTAAATTTAAAATTTTCAAAATATTCTATGTCATAAATAATTTCGGTACGTAGATCGAGGGTCCGATTGCACATTTGCCCCACAACCTCCCCGCGATAAAAAATAGTCGTCACAAAATCCTGCTTATAAAAGTTTTCCGCCGAAAATGAATCGTCACCACTTAAATGGGTCATAACTCGCTCCCAAACCCGCTTCCACTGCTTATAGACCAAATTATACTCAGACAAGTAAGGAAAGTTAGGAGGGCAACTCCCCGGCAAGATGACACACTTAAATTGTTTAAAGTCCTCTGGTTTAACTATTGATTCTGCCGCCAAACCCACCCCCTAAGAAACACAAACCCGAAGCACAGCTGCTCAATAAAACAACAGATTTAAACAAATTATATTTATTTTTTATCGCTGTCAACCTTAGGAGGAATGAACTAGTAATAAAATTTATCTAATATATTTAGCTAATTATGATCGACTAAATCCTTCAAAGGACCAATAGGGCTAACATCGGGGTTGTGAATCCTTACGACGCGTAAAAAGTTCTCCCTATCGACTCCAGCCTTAAGGCCGATTTTAGTGAGCTTGCGATTAACTGATCCAATCACATCGAGAATCTTTCTTTCAGAGTGACCTGCTTTGCCCCACTCGTCGACCACCTGTGATAGCTGCCCTCGCTCAAAGGCAATATTTTGGGTCAGCAGCTGCTTTGTAACTAAGTACTCTAAATCGTCGAGTTCATCTGATAGCTTCGAGTGATAAGCTATTCGAAACTCGGGTATCGTTTGAAGGGTAATATCTAGATCATTCTTCACCGAGTGTTCTCCTCATCTCACTATCAAACGGTATGTTTCTGTGGTAGCAGTCAACTCCGGCTCGTTCGTAAACCTTTTTATCAGACTCGAAATACTCAGTATCTACGAGATAATAAATTTGGTCATCTCTGTCATACTCGATGTCTAGCTTACATGCAGAGATTTTTTTTCGTAAATTCGCAATAATTTGGCTAATACGATTTCGGTGAAAATTCGTGGGTTCGTTAAAGTAAATCGCCAGCTCTTCCATGCGCGCGTGAAATCCAAACTTAAGAAAAAACATAAGATATCGGAACTCTTTTCCTGTAAGCGGCTTCGAAAGGCTTCCGTGATACTTGATACGAAAATCGCACCTAGCAATCGGTTGAATCAAGTTCACGTGTATAAATCTTTGCTTCATTTAAAACCATTCCATTGAGAAAGTGCGCCTCAAATCTAGGCGCCCTTATTATCCTTGAGTTCAATAGTCGAAGTTCCTAGAATCACAGCAGGTTCTCCAGATTCATCAAATAACGGAACTAAAGTCTTAAAAGTTACCCACAAATCACCAGCACCATCTGACATATTCTGGTGACACCAATGCGGGGGAACGTCAAATTTGTAGGGCTCCTTAATACCAGAGAACCCCTTCTGAAATGCTATCTTAATAATCTTCTCTGTTAGGTCTGCGCTGCGAGTATACAGATCGTAAAATGGAATAATTGCCATATCGCCGGGAGAGTATGCTACGGACCGGTAGAAAACCATATTTCGAAATATTTGAATACCATCGGAGTTGTAGGCTTCGACAGCTTCCCCCTGTTTTAAAACAGCTGAATAGTCGATATCACAATGGGGTTTATAAGGTGAGTTATTGACCCAGTGGGCAGTGTATGCGACGTCGTTTAGTAATGAAACCCCTTCACTTTTAGCATTTTGTAAGCTCGTAAGAAAATCTTTGGTCTGTTGATATAGGGCAGCTTGCCTATCCACATCATAAGACCTATAGGTATCCCATAAATTTTCTACCTGCGAGGAGCAGTCATTAATACCCTC
>JANQHA010000611.1 GCA_028282865.1 Oligoflexales bacterium | reverse complement strand
CTTTTTCTCTTCGTCTTCTTCGATCGGGACTCGCCCTGCCGACATATTGGCTAATATACCCTTTAAACCTTTGACGTGTAACTGCCCTGTCACAATAATCAGATTTTTTTTCTCACCCTTTGCTTTGCAATATAGGTCGGCAATATTGCGAGCCATAAATATATTTCTCCAATCAACATTCAACCGGTGAATCGCCGTGATAAGATCTTTACCGTTCAAAAAGTCATCGATCGTTTTTTCTATATGATCCGGAGTAGACTTCTCTTTAGCATATTTTGGACTAAGGGCCATCTTAGCGTACCTTCTAGTCAATTTATTTAACACTACAAGACTACTAAGTACATCGACCTGCCTTCGTAGTAATGATTCATAGTTATCTAGGTCAGAGAAAAATACTTTTTTTACTTCCGCTGCGTCTACTTTATTTACTCCGCCGCCGAGTAACCTCCTAAACAAAGCCATACCAGAAGCCATATGATGATCTTTTGGATCGTACTCTTTATCAAGTAGCTCCCATGCTTCTAAAACATACTTATTGCTACCGGCATTGAGAAAAAACTCTCCCAGAGCGGTTGAGCTCATCAGTATTTTTCCTGAACCTACATGTTCTGTAGACAACATATATTTGAGCATTAGCAATCCAATTCCGTGAGTAAATGGATCATCATAGCCGTAAATCCGAGATTGCTTCGAATAACATATGCCATTTTTTTCGCAATCTTCCTGTATAATCTTCTGGCCTGTGACTCCGCAGTAAGCCCCCTCTAAACCCAGAAAGCATTGGCCCTTAGCTGCCTGAGTTTTTTTTAAAAACTTCATAGTCTCATGGAAAGGATCGCGGTGGATCTCGCCAGATAAGATAATCTTTGACTTTTCTCCTTTACTACTAAGCTCGCAGGGAAAGGTCGGGCCTTCGTTATGGTTCGGTTGATCGTCAGATAAGTGACTGGAGCTTTGAAGTGACTTGCATGAAGAAAAAAAGAAAACGATTAGAAAGCTGACTAATATAGAATTAAGCATAAACACCCCGCAAGATAAACCAGACACCCCAGCCCCTAATCATAAACTCCCCTCACTCAAACCACTGAGCTATACTATTACGTACCGGTTGAATTTTCTCATATTAATGGCGCAGCGACAAGAGACCAGAGGTTTAAAGTGCAAGCCAAGAA
>JANQHA010000551.1 GCA_028282865.1 Oligoflexales bacterium | reverse complement strand
AAAAATCCCACTACCGAGCATAGAACTTATACTGATAGATACCACAGCACTAAGGCTGAGCCTTCGCGATAAATCCTCGATATTTGCCATTGAAGAACCTTCGGTAGACACTAACTCTAATGATAACATCTATTTAGGTCTTAATACTAGAATTGCTTATTAATTTTCAGGGAAGATTTAGATCCACTCAGGGTTGATGTCCAAGCCCCTATTCTGAGCTGATTTACCGGCTACACCGGATTTCTTACTTTTAACCCAAGATGCTGTACTAAAGGCATTTTTCTTCATTTGTCGCTTACGAATCTCCGCAATGTAAATACTGCAGCAATTCTTACAGGTAAGCTTTGGTGCATCTTGACCATTGTAATGACGATGTATAAGACAAACGAGTCTAGACATGTTTCTTTTGCATCCTCTAGGTAGGCCAGAAGCAGCCTTACTATAAGAAATGCATTGATCATGCCACGTAGAGTTTCATTTTTTATATTTAATTACAGATGGCTAAATTTGAAAAAACACCAAATCGTCAATCCTTTAGACACCTAACTGCTAAAATTTTGGGCGTAAGCTTTTCTAAAAAATAGCGGTCATTTAGCCGGCTAGTGCAGAAGAATCTGCAACCTTAGCGGCACCACTTACAGCCTCATTTCTAGCGATATTTTGATAGACTTTGCGGCACATCATAGGACGAGAACTTATAAAAGCTAAAAAATCGGTCTTTGCGATCGACCACAGCGAGCAGTTATCAACGACCAGATATTCAGCGTAGCTTGGATCATCAGAAAGAACCCACTGGTTCGCAACCAAGTCACCTTTTGAATAGCATTTATCGCTGGTTTTAATCTCACCCTCAATAACGATAAATATCTTTTCAATGTTCTGCCCAGCGGAAACTAATGGGTTTGAGCTTTCATTGACAGTAACCATTTGACCCAAATTCCATAAGCCAACACATTCTTCGAAGTCGATACCTTCGAAGACAAAGCTGCTACTAAAATGGTCCGGTAATTTTTCAGCCGACGTTTGCGAGCTCGAGTCGTCCGGTCTCATAATAACTGTTTTAACATCTGCGTCGTTAGCAAAGGATTTTTCCTTGAGTTTCACTTCCCTAGCCTTTTCAATATTTCCAGCTAGTTCGTAGCATCTGGCTGCGGCGATAAAGTCCTCTCCGTGCTCATAGTTGGCTGCAGCTTGCGCAAAGTCCTTCAATCTTTCGTAGACCTTACCCACCGAGACGTGAGCAGAAGCCTTACCGAATATAATAAGTAAGTCCGAAAGGTGCCTGTCTGAAGTTCGGTCTATGAGCTCCTGACAAACATCTTTAGTCGATCGTAGATAGTATTCGCTTGCCTGACTTACCTGTCCATCTTCAACCATACGCACCAGCAACGCGACAAGGTCTCCGTGAGCAGACAGCATATCCACGAGAAACAACTCTTTCTTACCCTCAAGCAGCTGCTCATGAATAAACCTAATTTCGTCAGCCTCTAAAGCTAACTCACGTAAGTCGTCTACTTGATCGCAGGCATCTTGGTACTGCTCCAATGCCAATGAAACCTTACCTGCCTTTACAAAAAAACGAGCGGCATTTCTAGATTGCCCAATATCGGCAAAACAATTTGCTGCCTTGGTGTATTCTCCGGCTTCGGCAAAACCGTTTGCTGCCTGAGAAACCTTCCCAGCTTCTTGGGAACAGATAGCAGCTTCTTTGGGCATATTGGCTAAATTGTAGCATTTAGTGGCTTTATCCCACATACCGTGCCGGGCATACATCGCCCCCGCTCGCTCTGGACTCTGAATTTTTAATAAGATATTCGAAGCCTCTTCGATATAGCCCTTACTCTCAAGCAGGCCAATCGCCTCCCTAACATAACCAATAGATTCTAGGAGCTGAGCAGAAGAGACATACTTCCCAAATGAGGCTAACTTCCTTGCCGTCTCAAATACCTGTTTATCACGACGACTCGGTTTTTTTCGATCGCTTTGCCTACGAGTTTTAGAATTACGACGTTTAACAAGTTTTGATAAGTAAATAGCACTGCCAATGATACCGACGATGATAAGATACTGTATCTCTTTAGAGAGCTCAGACATGATGTTATACAAAAAAATCATCGTTACCTTCTACAGGGGCTAATCAATCTTATATGACAGACCTACATCAAATTGGGTGTCAATTTCAGACGCCTCTTTGCCATTCACATCTTCAGACATACCAAGCGAGCTAGTATGAGTAAGCTTCATAGAAAAATTTTGACTCAGAGCTATCGACAGTCCCGCACCACCACTAGGAGAAGGAATAGTAACATCCTTGTGATCAGGGTCCGCTCCCTCCTCGTTAGTATCTATGATATAGCGCTTAATTCCTCCACCACCAAAGATAAATGGTGTAAATATCTCACCTGCATATAAAACAATAAACAGATTGATCGAATGGCTGATCTGACGAATGTCCTGCTCGCGGTAAACTAACTCCTTTGGCTCACCTTCATCAGCTTTATTTTCATAGCCTTCTTGGTGTTGAAAAGCCTGCGCATAAGAATAACCCAGCCGAACATAAGACCCAATATCGAAAGAGATAGATCCTTTACCCGAAACACTTGTTAGCTCTTGCAATCCGAGGTGACTCTTACTCTGTGACCCAGCTATCCCCAAGCGAATAGTCGCGAGAGATTCATTTGCCAAAGATAATGACAACAAAACGATGCACACGGAATAAAATTTTGTCATACAAAACCTCATACAAACTAGATTGCTCGCCCGATACGATCGGTATATACACTCCTTATTATAGCATGCTATCATTATGAAACCCGGGTACTAGGCAACTTATGCCCAACCCACAAAACGGCTTATATATAAGGCTTTGACACTATATGGACTACCGCTTTGGAGTCGTAGGAGTATTCACCAATTCAGCCAGCCAGGTGTTGGTATGCGAGAGGAGCAACCGTCCTGGTGCCTGGCAATTTCCCCAGGGGGGTATCGATGCTGGAGAAACTCCAGATCAGGCGATGCAACGCGAAGCTAGTGAAGAATTGGGCAGTGATCAATTTAAGATCTTACGAAAATCTGCTGATTTGACTCAGTATGACTTCCCTGAAGATGCGACTTTTCCGATTGCAAAAAAATTTCGCGGACAAAAACATTGTTGGTTTCACCTAGAGTTTATCGGGAGTGGATCACCAAATTTAGAGCAGTCGGACGGTGAGTTCCAAAGTTACAAATGGGTCTCTGTCCAAGACTCTCTAGATCACGTCATCGATTGGAAAAAAGAGGCCTACAAACATGGCCTAAAGATACTTGGGTTTTGGGAGTAATAGATGTCGAGAATTGCACTATTCAATATCGGACTGGGGTTTGTTATCATATTTTGCTCGGCTTGCCTGGGAGCTTTTATTGCAAGTGATATCGCCGAAAGCTTCTTAAGGCAAACAGGCGACCTGCACTCGTGGTACAACATTCTAAGACGAAGCTCTCACGGACACTTCAACTTATTTGGTATGATTCACATCCTATTCGGCTTAACCCTACCCTACTCTACTCTGACACCTAAGTTAAAATACTGGCAAACCATTGGACTGATATCTGGCTCTATCGCGATGGGGCCGGGCATGCTTATGAGAGCAGTCATTGGACCAACTGAACAGTTTGATGCCACCGGAGTCTTGTTAGGAGGTTTGATATCGCTAGCTCTTGTGGCTATAGCGGCTCACGCCGTGGGAGTGTTTATGAAGTGGGGTGGGCGGTGTCGGTTATAAAGGCTTGCATTTGCTTCTGTCAAGCCCCATAGCTTCACAACATTTCTCAGGTATTTTTTCGTCTGTAGCGGTAACCCCACACAACAAACCCCTACGAATCCATATTTTACACTTTTTATAGTATTTTCCGCCACACAGTTCCCAAAGGCCGAAAGGATCATCTATTTGGTAGACAAGAGGCAGGTCTTTAACAGTCTGTGGTTGCTCAGGCCCCTCTGTAGGATCTGGGTTAACCATCATTTTACTCTTTATACCTTCACCAATAATCCTCTCGCCATTGTTAACACCAATTCTAAACTCATCGTTAATACCTATAGAGTATTTAGTATAGTGAACCTCGCAGTGATCACATGGGATCCCTCGGTCTATTTCGTATTTCTCCTTAAGAATTTGAAGAGCAATAGCAGCTGATTCAAAGCTAATAGGTGATTCACACTTGCCATCTACTTTCCAATCAATCAGAAAAAATTTCTTCACCTTTCCAGAGGTTGTGTACTCTTGAACTTCTGCACAGTGATTTTCCTGTTCAAATTTGCCTTCCGACCGCCACCTTTCTCGGACTGGCTTCTCTGCCCACCTCTCGATCGATATCACTTTCTTCAATTTCAAATCACTTAGCTTATGGCTAAAAAACTCGAAATCGCCAGAAATTCTACCTCTCGTATCAAGGTCTGAATCGGTCTTTTGGAGTTTACTCTGACCATTTCGCGATTTACAGCCAGATGTAGACATTATAATCGACACCAGTACCAAAAGAAAAAAATTAAAGCTTGATTTGATCATTTTAAACCCCAAACTCGGCCAGGTGTGATGTAAGCCATAAAATTGAAACTACTAAGAAAACCCATGATATCTTAGGTTAACCAACTTTCTTAATATCACCAAGCAAACTATCAGCTTTAGCAATGAGA
>JANQHA010000516.1 GCA_028282865.1 Oligoflexales bacterium | reverse complement strand
TTCCAAAAACAATATCTGATATTACTAAGGCAAGTAAAAACCTCGGATACCACCCCAAAGTCGATCTTGCCGATGGGGTTAGTAAGTTTGCATCCTGGTTTAAAGAGTACGTGCTATGAATAAGACTTTTATTATTGCAGAAGTTGGCAACACCCATGAAGGTTCGTTAGGACTTGCAAAATGCTTTATCAAAGAAGCAGCAAACTGTGGGGTAGACGCTGTAAAGTTCCAAACCCATATATTCGACGCCGAAAGCACCTTGGAAGCGCCTAATCCTCCATATTTTAAAGATGAAACGAGAAAACAGTATTTTGAGCGCACTGCATTCAATTTTGAGCAATACCTAGAGTTAAAAAGATACTGTGAGGAAGAATGCAACGTCGAGTTTATCTCAGCGGCGTTTTCAATCGAAGCAGTAGATCTTCTTGAAAAAGTCGGGGTCAAAACCTTTAAAATACCTTCTGGAGAGGTTAACAATATACCTTACCTTATCCGGGTTGCAAAAACGGGAAAGAGGGTCCTCCTTTCTAGCGGTATGAGCTCGTGGTCTGAGCTGGATGAAGCAGTTGAAACACTAAAGGGCCATGGAGCTGCAGATATCACCGTCTTGCAGTGCACATCAGAGTACCCTTGTCCACCCGAACAAAGCGGACTTAACGTGCTTGGTGAAATGCGGCAAAGATATGGTTTGGATGTCGGGTTTTCCGATCATACACTTGGCACCGCTGTACCGATCGCAGCTGTCTTGTGTGGGGCTAAAGTCATTGAAAAGCATTTTACTCTCTCAACTAAGATGTATGGCAGCGACGCGATGAACTCAACCAACCCTGATGAATTTAGCCAACTTGTAAAACAAATAAGGACTGCTGAGCTAGCTCTAAGCAGTCAAGTAGACAAAGACCAGGTTCAAAAAGAATTGATCCACATGAAAAAGATATTCGAAAAATCAATCGTCGCAGCTGAACATATCCTGAAAGGAACTAAGCTCGAACCCAAACACCTTGCATATAAAAAACCCGGTGATGGCATTCCAGCTAGGGAATTTAGAAGTATTATTGGCAAGACAGTGAACTCTGACATCCTAAAAGATCAGAAGTTCTCAACATCTAACTTTTTATCATAGGTAAATACTTTGAAAAAGATTTGTATTTTTGTCGGAAGTAGAGCGAATTACAGTAGCATTAAATCGGTTATGCGCGAGGTCAAGTCACACCCCGAACTCGAATTGCAATTAGTCGTCGGAGCCTCCGCTCTGTTAGATAGATTTGGCGAGGTGGTTAACTTAATCCGAAAAGATGGTTTTGAACCAAATTACACCTTTCACAACATTGTCGAAGGTGAGAACCCAACAACCATGTCAAAATCAACTGGATTAGGTATGATCGAAATGGCCATGGTGCTAGACAACCTCAAACCGGACTATGTGATCATCGTCGGTGATCGTTTTGAAATGATTGGTGTCACACTTTCTTCAGCATTTATGAATATTAGAGTAGCCCATACTATGGGTGGTGAAGTAACTGGGACAATCGACGAGAGTATTCGTCATGCTATTACAAAAATGGCTCATATCCACTTTCCGGCGAACGAAGATGCACGTGAGCGTATTATCAAAATGGGAGAAAACCCTGAAACCGTGTTTAACGTTGGGTGCCCACGTCTAGACCTAGTAG
>JANQHA010000658.1 GCA_028282865.1 Oligoflexales bacterium | reverse complement strand
GGCTATCCCCCAGTAAAGGGTAGGTTGCATACGCGTTACGCACCCGTGCGCCACTCTCAACTCAACCGAAGTTAAGTCTACCGTTCGACTTGCATGTATTAGGCCTGCCGCTAGCGTTCATCCTGAGCCAGGATCAAACTCTCCATTGTAATAGATTTTTCACTGAATTATCTCCAGTGGACCATGATTAAAATCATGGCCTATGTTGTCTGAACCTCTGGCTTTATATACTGACGACCCTCGAAAGGGGGTCAGCATAAACTCAAATAAAATATTCGAGCGGTCCGCTATCGTATCACATTCATTCAAAGAACTTCTCTACTGGACTCCTAAGAGTATCTGACCAAAACATAAGGACGCTTCTACAATAGCTAACTCATGGTTATATCCTTATGCCTAAAATCAATCGCAGTAAACGCTATTTAAAAAGGACTATTCCACCTCTCTAAACATTAAGATCACCCCGTTAGATGATCCTCTTTTTTTTAGTCTACACAGCCTCAGCTCAGCAAACTTTTTTATCACTCCCAAACCCTTCAGCCCAAAAGCGACCGCAAAGGTAAGGAAAATATTTTTTTAAACTCACTAAATATTTGAAATGTTTTTTTCGAAAAATCTCGAATAGAGATCAAAACCTCAAATCTTTAGCACCCACTCCTTGCGAACGGGACGACAAAGGTACTGGAAATATTCTTTATGGAAAAAGGATTAGTCAAAAGAAATTACTCCACTTACCTAAACATCTGCTAAACAACAGATTGCCCAAAAAGATTACCTAAGAATTGTCTGTGTACGGTCCGGTCCTACTGACACAATTGTAATCGGGACACCAGTTTGTTGCTCGATAAAGGTGATATAGTCCTTGAGCTCGACCGGCATAGCATTAAAATCATTCAGCCCTGTAACATCGGTCTTCCAACCCTTCAGTGTTTGATAAACTGGTTCGACATCTTCATCCATCAGCTGAAATGGCATCTCTTCTGTTATGCTACCATCTTTGAGCTTATAGTGGGTACACACCTTGATCTCATCCAGAATAGAGAGTACATCTGCTTTCATCATATAAAGCTGAGTCACCCCATTGATCATAATGGCATATCTCAATGCCGGAAGGTCCAGCCATCCACATCGCCTTGGCCGGCCGGTAGTGGCACCGAACTCATGTCCTTCTTTCTGGATGGCTTC
>JANQHA010000484.1 GCA_028282865.1 Oligoflexales bacterium | reverse complement strand
GCAGTAGTGAAAATGGCTCAGTATTTGAACTGGAAGTTCCTCTGAAACCGACTGAAATGGGACCAAATCCACAGGGCCAACCTGAAACATTTGTAGCTCGAAGGTTTTCTAATCGAACTGCTTTAATTGTAGAGGACAATGTAGACAATCAGCTTCTAATTCAAACTAAGTTGCAAAATTGGGGCTTGAATTGTCGAGTCGTCTCAAATGGTAAGGTGGCGTTAGATGAGCTCAGTCGAAAGACTTATGATGTAGTATTCATGGATATTCGTATGCCAGTTATGGATGGAGTGTCTGTTACGAAAAAGCTTAGAAGCCAAGGCTATACAGGGTTAATTATTGCTATGACCGCCCATGCTTTTACCCAAGAAAGAGATTCTTGCCTGGCAGCAGGGTGCAACTGGTATTTTTCCAAGCCTATCGATTTTGATAATTTGAATGCGATACTGAGCGATATATTAAAGTGACCGGCTTCTTATATCAAAATATTCATTCCGATCTTTAACCCATAACTATGAACTGTGATATTTCTAGGAAGTTGCCTTTTCTCGGCTTCTGGGTCTCCTGTCAGACTTAGCCCACCGCTAGGGTTGATCTCCTCGCCGTCTACGGTCGCTGAGACACCACTAAGGTCCAAATAATTAGTGTGGTAGTATCCACCAATATTAAACCCTAAAGTAGATTTTACCAATACCTTCAATCCAAATTCAGTATCCTGATAATAACCTTTAATGTTGTGGAAGTTTTTCTCAACATAAAAATTATCACCGCTCTCATCTTGCTTAATCTTTGCATAATTTCTGCCAAACGCGGACGAAAGGTATAAGAATCTTTTTGGCGTTTGCTCTGAGCTAAGCCTATAGGTTGAAATAAAGCCTATGCCAAATGACCGGATGTCATAGTTAGATAGCTGAGTTCTGTTATCTTTTGATTTTTTGGTACTAGTGTAGCTATTACTTGCCTCTAATCTTGGGCCCAGAGAGAACCTAGATATAATTGGAAATGTCTTATCAACGCTGATTTTTAAGCCGGTATTGTGCTCGACCGTTTCGTCTGCTGTAGTATCGGCGGTGCCGGCAAAAGGCGAAATACCAACTGAAAGACCATAGGGCTTTGCATGGGCTTGATAGGTAAAAAATAATAGAAAGGTGCTTAGATATATTAAATTCATTGCTTTAACCGCTTTAATAATTCGTTAGTTATCTATTAAAAATAGGTAGATATTTCAATCGGTTTTTATAAAATATTAACAATTTAGGCACTTGCGTCGGTTTTAGGATCATTTTATCATCTAATGGTTGCTGTTTTAGCTGATGGGGAGTTCAAGCGTGGCTATTTGGAAAGTCTATAATATTCAAACAGGTCAAACCCTCAAAGCAGGATTTTCCAATGAAGACCAGGCAAGAACTTGGTTAGAGGAGCACCGCGCTGGCCGTGAGGACAATTACATTTACGAAGAGATGGACGACGATGAGGAGCAGGAGTGGTTAGAGTCTTCTGCCAACTCTGATGAAGATGGCGATATTTCAGGCTCTGCTGAAGATATTGAGGACGAGAGTTTTGAGCGCGATCGTTATAACTACTCAACCGAAGACGATGATGGTGAGGATGGTGATCCAGGTATTATCAATGAGTTAGTTGATGAAGGCGATGATTATTAATTTAAAAATAGTCTAAACTGTAACACTCGTTTATCCGATAAGCAGTCAAACCAGGAGTAGGTATGGCTGCGATTAAATTAGGATTCATTTTTTTATTTATTTATCTTTCAAGCTGCAAGGCATTGTTTAATAACCCTTTAAAAGACGCTGAACACGAAACTAGCAATATTGTAAGTTCTGATGTCAATAGCAAAACGATCAGCAAGTCCGTAGTAGATAAAGAGTCAGATCTTCCTAAATGTGAGGAAAAGCTAAACCCTAAAGTTGTTTATGTCTCTGATCTCGCAAGCTTTTATATTTGCAAGGACAGCAACTGGACTGCCGCCGAAATGAAAGGCGAAAAAGGCGATCCCGGTCCTTCGATATCCGATTTATGGAGGCAGGTATGGAAAGACAGTGTGAAAAGTGCCGCTTATATAGAGTCTAAGTACGAGAGTAACTATTGCTATCAATACGAGTCGGGTTCTGGCTTTGTGGTTGAGCAAGGTGTGGTTGCAACCAATGGCCACGTCGTCCCCGTTGCGATCACCAAAAGTGGCTGCGGAACTATGATTTTAGTTGAGGTTAGGGTTTGGTACCCAGAAGATGCCAAAGGAGATACCCGGCATAGAGACCGAAATGATGACGGAGTAGCGACTCATGTGGATCGTCGTTTAGAAAAAACCCACGACACGATATTAGTGAAAGTGGATACCGGGGAGCGGCAGCCTCTTACAATCGCAACCAAAGATCAAGCATCAGATCATATCACCGGCACGGGGGTTAAGTTAGGTCAAGAAGTTCTGCAACTAGGTTTTAGCGGAGCTTCGACATACGTGCACTTTGCTACTGGGCGAGTGACTGCTATTCAAGCAGCTAAATCAGGAGGTTTTTTATCATCATTGATCTCGTTAAATCTGATTGAGAACGGCCGTCTAGTTTATGAGTACGATCTTGTTTCTGGTGCTGGCTCTAGTGGTGGCGCTTTGATGTCTTTAGATGGCCGAGTTATTGGTGTTAACTTCGCGGGAAACACTGAGCAATCTGATACTGAGTTTGGTTATGGGGTTACAGCGGAAGGACTTAGAACTCTTCTTAGCGGGAATAAACAGTGGCAGGCAGTTCCAGGCTTGTAGCTGATCGGTGTAGATTCCACTATTTTCTAAATTTCCAACAAAACTCTAAAGTTTTCCTGCCAGTGGCCGAATAGCTTAATGAAAGTTTATATCTTAACATCATGATGCAAGGGGTAAGCATGAGTAAGATTTTAATATTATTGCCTTTGATGGCGTTTGCTCTAGTCTGGGGCTGTAAGCAGTCTGAGCCCAGAGATCGTGGTAATAGCGGCGGAAGCCCAGGGCAGCAGTTTCCTAACGACACTCAAGCTGATGGTTTTGGTGCAACCTGTATCAATTATAGCCAACATATTGCGCCCGTTATGCAGCAAAAATGTGCTTCGTGCCACTCCCCATCTGGTTCGGCTTCAGACCTTACGACATTTACTAATGTTCAGGTGAAAGCAAACTCGATCATCAATCGTGCGGTGACCATTGGCGACATGCCTCCTGTCGGAAGGGGAGTAGCTCTCACGGCCACCGAGAAAACTAATTTGCAGAGTTGGGCGCAAAATCCAATTCAAGATTCGAGTGGGTGTAACACTGGAGTCGGTGGTGGCTTTGGGACTGGTACCGGAACCGGAGGTAGTCCGGGATCCTCGACTCAGTTTGCTGGCACTCAGCAGGATATTCAATACTCTCAGGCCCTTTGGCAGGTTTTACAAAATGAGAAATTAGTTGGCCAGGATGCTA
>JANQHA010000469.1 GCA_028282865.1 Oligoflexales bacterium | reverse complement strand
ATTAATGATGGAAAGATCCTAAGAGGCTACCTCGGAGTTATTCTATCTGAAATGGATCCAGATTTAGCTAAAGAGTTAGGGGTGCCAACAAAAGGATCAAACCACGGAGCGCTGATTAGAACAGTCGAGCCAGACAGCCCTGCGAACCGTGGCGGTGTTAAAGATGGTGACGTCGTTGTCAAAATTAATAACAAGTACATTAGAAATGTCCAGCACCTACGAACAACCATTGGGCTGTATAAACCGGGAACAAAAGTAAGCCTAACCGTTTACCGAAACCGAAAGCAAAGAAAGCTGACCGTTAAACTTGGTAATTACAGCGAAATATCATCAGCAGAGCCTAAAAGTTCGCAGTCCAAAGGTTTTGGCCTAAGCCTGCGTTCGGTAAATTCAAAACTAAAGAAACGCTATGGGTTCCGTAGCAGTCAAGGTGCTGTCGTGGTCAATGTCGAGCCCAACTCTAGCGCCGATCGCGCTGGCCTCCAAGAAGGAGATGTTATCATCAAAATCAACCGCACGATCACTCGCTCAGCCAAGCAGTTTTGGCAACAAGCCAAAGGTAAAGATAGGGTTTTAATCCGTATTGAACGCCAGGGGCAAAATCTATTTATTCCGCTAAGAAGGTAGGGCTAGCTGGAAGCCTTTGATTATAAGCTAGTTTCTTGATAATTTTAGGGTAAAATATAATATAGCGATTTTCGATGTTTTAACTCTACTCGACCATATATAAGCCGATACAAGCTACATGTTAAATCGGCTTTCAACAATTCAAAAGTACACCCTGTTTGGCTTTCTATTTGGTCTAGGCTTTCCGATAGTCGGGACCGCAGCATTGTCATTACAAGACAACATCAGTTGGATCGAAGCACAAACTCAGGGAAATGTTTTGCTGTGGATTATCGACCTCGCGCCATTAGTATTATCGGTAACATTTTATATCGCAGGAAGTCTAAAATACCGGCTGGAGTGTTCAGTAGCACTTAGGAATTCTTATCAGAAGAATCTAGAGAAGACCTACTACAAACTAAAGAAAAGAGAAAGATCTTGGACAGCAATAGGTGGGGGAATCGTCACCTTCCTAATTGTTGGAGGTGTCTTTCTTATTACCTGGGCCCACCTTGAAGCGCGCCGGCAGGAAAATATTAGGACGACATTCCAACTTGAGTCTAAAGAATTAGCAACCGACCTTCGCCATAATTTCGAAGACGCACTTATCACAATAGAGCACCTAACCTCGTTATCCTCTTTAATGAATGCTACTAACGAAAGAGACTGGCGGGAAAAGGTAAAAAATTATATCGATAACCACAAAATACTATCATCAGTAACCTGGACCGATGCACAACAAAGTATTAGCTGGAGTTACCCGAAACGGAGCCTAGATGATAATTACAAAGAAGCTTATAACCGCGTTTTATCTAACCAAAGCGAGACAGCAATTATCCAAACCAAAGGAGAGCTACTCTCAACCCATAAAATAAAAATAGATGAATCGACACATCAAATGCTTATCGCTAGCTATAGCTTAGAAAAGGTTCTAAATTCCCTTAATAATGAGCAATATGAAATTCTCCTAAAAAATCAGGATTTAGATCTAGTAGCAACAACCGGTTTTCAAAAAACAAGCTTAACAGCCTACAAGAGCACCAGCCATAAAGTACAGATACTCGGCTTTGAGCTGGACTTGATCGCACAGCCCAACCAATCAAAAATAGCTTCACTAGAAGCCGAGAGCCAATCATCAATTATATTAGCACTGTTGGGATTTGCATCGATAGTTCTGAGTTTTATGACCTATGCGATACTTCACTCGCGAAGAGAGGTTTGGAGCACTGCTCAGGAAGTCATAAGCTACAAAAAAGCCCTTGATGAAACCACAAGTGTTGTAAAAATAGATAAGCATGGGGTCGTTACCTACATAAATAATATTTTCTGCAAGCTATCGGGATACAGTCCAGAGGAAGTCATCGGAACAGACTTTCCTCTGCTGACTTCAAGCAACTACTCAGAAGACTATAAAGACAATATATGGAAAACTATAAAGTCTGGTGTAACATGGCGGGGGTTGGTCAAAAGCCAATCTAAGAGCGGTGACTTCTACTGGGAAGATACGTCGATTATTCCGACAATAGATGACTTAGGTCATGTTATGGAATTTACAGCCATATGCTTAGACATCACCGATCGGAAAAAGGTCGAGGAACTTCTCTTAGAAGCGAAAACAACCGCAGAGCAAGCTCTCGAGACTAAAAGTCGCTTCCTCGCTAACATGTCCCATGAAATCAGGACGCCCCTAAACGGTGTTTTAGGTATTGCAAGTCTACTCGAAAGCTCTTTAGAAAGAGAAGAAGATATTCTAAAAATCATTACCATTCAAGAATGTGGCGAATCTCTGCTCAGCCTCATTAATGACATCTTGGATTTTTCTAAGCTAGAGTCGGGTAAACTAGATATAGAATCAATTCCATTTTCAATAGTAAATACGATAAAGCAATCGTTAGATCTATTCTCAGCTCGAGCTAGCGAAAAAGAGCTTACACTAAATATTAATGTTTCTGCTAAAACACCACAATATCTTATAGGTGATCCCAACAAAATAAAGCAGGTAGTCAACAACCTTATAGGTAATGCTATCAAATTTACCCACAAAGGAAACATTCATCTGACGGTCGTCGCTACCCCAACATCTGGTAAAAAATACGACCTAACAATTGCCGTTGAAGACTGCGGAGTAGGAATACCTAAGGACCGTTTAGAAAATTTATTTAAAGAGTTTTCACAAGTAGACGCATCGACTAGTCGTAAATTTGGCGGCAACGGACTAGGTTTGGCTATCTGCAAAGGGATTGTTGAGAAGATGGGCGGGTCTATTTCTGTAGAAAGCAAGATCAATGTCGGCTCGATATTTAGCTTCACCATCCCAACTGAAGAAGCTGAAGAAAACCTAAGAGTTTTAGAATCTAACTATAGTTTCGAAAAATTCCATAACCTTGGTAACGAGCAACCTTTGGAGATTCTAGTCGTAGATGACAATAAAGTGAACTGCACTGTCGCTAAAGGCTTTCTTAAAAAACTAGCCTACCAACCAGATATATGCCTTAGCGGCAAAGATGCGATAAACAAAAACGACCAAAAGCGTTAC
>JANQHA010000407.1 GCA_028282865.1 Oligoflexales bacterium | reverse complement strand
CTCGGGTTATACGACGGCAGTTTAGCTCTAGTCAGCAGCCGACTATTATAGGGCTTTCTGCCAACGTATTTGCCGAAGATAAGAAAAAAGGTTTTAGTGCTGGCATGGATCATTACTTAGAAAAACCTATTAATGCCGAGCAACTTCGTGTAACTCTTTGGGAGCTTGAGCAAGCAAGAAATAATAGCAGGCTAGCTGGTTAGTTTGAGTTTTAAAAGAATTAACTTGGCTGATCAGTGGCACCACTCCCCGCCTCGAGGATTTTATCCGCTAGCTCCTCGACTTTCTTATTTCTGATTTGGCCGCGTATTTCAAAATCGATGGCATCGTAGTTATGTTCTCCTTAAATCTGACACGGTAAACGCTTCTCAAAACCCGTGAAATATATACCTATGCCGTAGACTGATGCTCCTGCGATATCAGTACCTAAATTCATCTTTGGGAAAACATCGCACAATAAGGTCAGGTTTGGGCAGCTGGAACCCAAAGCCCCCGCCATCTGCATAGTCCCAACCAGAATAATAACCCTTAGCGATACTGCCATCACTGTTTCTTGAGGCTACTAAAAACTTTACAACATGAATACCTTTAAGGGTGCTAATCAAAAGCTCTACCTCTTTCTCTTCGACTGTCCCGGCTTTAGCAATAATAAATTTAGTATTCGTCGAACTATCCCCTGTAACAATTATGGCAGATTGATCTAAATTTCTAACATGACATTTAATAGGTTCTCTGCTACTCGTATGAGTGCATGCGGATATCAAAATGGGTATCAATACTAAGCTAGTGGGCCTCATGTTAAATTTGTTCCGATGAAATTTTGGGGTTTGTTTCAAGAATCTTATCCGCTAGCTCCTCGACTTTCTTATTTCTGATTTGGCCGCGTATTTCAAAATCGATGGCATCGTAGTTATGTTTAGCCCAATCGATAGGAAGAAAAAGCTCTTCACCTTCTTCAAAGAATTGCTCGAAATATAAATCGATGTAATCGATGAGGAATAAAGCGGACTCATTAGCAGTCATTTCATCGAGATCTGGGGTCATGCGTGCCTCGACCGGGTAGTAAAACGCCTGATCTTCGCTTTGAAGGAGTACTTGGACTTTCACTTTGTCGCTATCAGTGGTCGTGGAAATAGAAAACGATCTTTGATTGATAAAAATAGCATGTTTTTTTTCAAGTAAGTTTTCGAGGTTATTTAAAATCTCTCGAGACAGAAGGTTTTGGGTCATCCTGATATTTCCTTTTAGTGTAAAACTTTTAGTTCAGATTCAATTAGTTTTTTTATTTCCGTAGTGCATTGATGATAAGCGCTCATTGAATCAATCAAACTAAATTTGATATGTTTTTTATCGTTTGGATCGAGAACTATTCTCATAGGGAATCGATTGAATATGCCTTTTAAGGCTTCGGCGAGTTGCAGTCCAACCTCTGGCAGTAGGCTCTTATCGATAACATCTTGAGCTGCGCCCCATTTTTGCCGTTTAACGCAGTTGCTTAAAATGTCTAGCGGTAGATCCCAGGCTCCAAGCTTTGTGAGCGTTGATTGCTGGAATCTATAAATCAAAGAAAGCCCTAGCCGAAATAATGTCTTTGGGTGCTCAAACTTAAGTATTTGGCATGCGAGCTCTGGCCTTCCCGCCGATACATAATCCAAACCAAGGCTTATCAGGGCCTTTTGTTGCTCTAAAATACGGTTCAAGGCTTGTAAGTCATCAATTTCCACTCGACATGCCGAGCTTAGAGAGTTTGCCAGGTAAAGGCTTGCTTGTTGAAAACGAAGCCCATCTTCGTCATTCCATTTTCCGATAGAAGATGCGCTTACGACGACTGCCTCTAAGAACGACAATGACTCAAGGCTGTTTTGAAACTCGGCTAATTTAGGTAAGAAACTATCTTGGTCTCGCGTCGCTTCCGACCATTTGGCTTTGAAAGGCTCAATGTCCAATGGGTGGAATGCCTCAAGGCTTTCTTGGTAGCTGACAAAACCATCTTCTTCCAGCCGCGCTTTTCTAAACTGCTGAAGATGGAACTCAGACTCGTTGGGTGGCATGTGGGTAGCATGTAGTAGCAGGTTTACTGCATAATTCATATCCGTAGAAATTGCTGAGGCAAATAGATTAGTTATAAATTCACGAATTTCTTTGTCATCACTAAGGATTTCATAAAAAAGCTCGTTTCCAGGAAATGCAATTAGCCCGTCTTGATGCTGAGGGTCAAGTTTTTCGAACTGCTCAAGGTCATAAGCTTTTAAGTACTTCTCGAGCAGAGCGATTTGGTACTCTTCGTCTAACTGACGAAACCTACTTGAAATACCTTCAATTCCTACTTTTTTAAACTCAGACAACCACCGTGAGGCTTCAAGGAGGCTTAGTGAGTCGGCAGGCCATACATCGTAGTCTAGGATGCGGGTCAACTGCTCGTTTGATAGAAGTGGTAAAATGGTACTGGATTGCTCCATACCCCTGAGTTTTATAGCATGGTAAATGATTTGTGGTGGTAATGACTGAATAAGGCCCTTTGCGTCGCTCCTTGTGGCTATTTTGTCTAGATCTAGATGCAATAGGTTTGCACCAGGCTCGACATCGTCCCATGCTAAGCTAGCTAAGCCACTATCATAAACGGAATTTGTCGATAAATCTGATAATCGGCTTGCCATAAAGGGTTCCTTTTATGTATTTGTGTACGAACGCCGAAAATTAGGGCAGTGATGTACGGATGGTAATCTCGGCAGGTGGGATATTAACAATGTCATTAAAAAAGGCAAGTTTTTAATAAAAACCATTAAAATAAATAAATTTGGAACTATTTGTAAAAATTTAAATAAATACGAGCGATTACGGTTTAAATGAACTCAATCCAGACCCCTACAGATACAGCCCAGCAGCCTGTTACACTCGATTCGAGTGAATTAGCTAAGACTTTGGTCGCCGACGCTGTGAAGCCCGTGGCCGATGATTTGCGTCGTCTTGAGCCAAAGCTTTTGGAGTACAGCGACTGTCCAGACGGGGCCAGCCGAGATATTTTAGAGCATGTGTTTTCTGCGGGGGGCAAACGGATCCGGCCGGCACTTTACTTCTTTTGTGCTCGGCTGTGTGGCTATGATGGCCCTCACCTTCTATCGGTTGCTGCGGTTTGTGAATATGTGCACACCGCTAGTTTGCTACACGATGACGTGGTCGATAAT
>JANQHA010000376.1 GCA_028282865.1 Oligoflexales bacterium | reverse complement strand
ACCTAAACTTGATCACTCCTAGAATAATACCGGCACAGGATCGGGAGTTGCACAGCACCTCCATTTAAACACGCAGGCAGCTTCACAAGTATATTGGTCTTGGGGAGTAGGCCGTGAGCATGTATCTACTTCTGCATGGATATTAAAAATAGCAGTGCTGCCTTCATCACAGTTAGCTTCACTTTTGGCTTCCGCGGCTACAGCTGCTCTGGCTGAGTGCCTCGCGGTAAAGGTATTCCAGTCGGGCTCTCCAGGTGTATTAGGGATGTAGCCAGACCCCGAACTAGTCACAATCTGCCCTTCGGGACATTCAGGCCATGCAAGGTCTCCTATTTCTGGAAGATCATAGAGGCCCAGCTCCGTCTCGGCTTGGAGAAGCGCAGCTCTGGTCGTTAAAATTGATAGAGAAAACATTGCAAAGAAAAATAACTTCATTCTAACTCCTTGTCGAAAAAAAATGGGACTGAAGTTCTATGATACAAACGGCAATTTCTATACGCAACCACGTCCGGTATTTTTATACTAAAAACAGTTCAGACAGTTAGCTCCTTGGTCGAAGCCAACGGAAATTAAACGCGAGTAGCCTGCTTAGACAAAAACTCAGCGATGAATTCATCTATGCGACCATCTAAAACAGCATCGGGACTATGGTGTTCAAAATTCGTTCTATGGTCTTTAACCATTTTATACGGATGAAGCACATAACTTCTTATCTGGCTCCCCCAGCCGATATCAGATTTGTCGTCTTCAAGCTCCTGGGCTTTTTGACGACGTTGCTCCAGCTCTAATTCGTACAAGCGACTTTTAAGCAACTTCATAGCTTGATCACGGTTTTGATGCTGACTGCGCTGATTTTGGCATTGAACTACGATACCGGTTGGAATATGCGTCATCCGAACGGCTGAATCGGTTTTGTTTATGTGCTGCCCACCAGCACCACTAGCTCGATAAGTGTCAATACGAAGGTCTTTATCCTGAACTTCAATGTCAATCTCATCGTCTATCACCGCTGACACGTACACTGAAGCAAAGCTGGTATGTCTACGAGCATTAGAGTCAAAGGGACTAATCCGTACGAGTCTATGAACGCCACTTTCAGCTTTTAACAAACCATAGGCAAACTCTCCCGAGACTCCAATGGTTGCGTTTTTGATCCCCGCTTCGTCACCATCTTGAAAGTCAAAAATTTCGACCTCCCAACCTTGCTTTTCAGCATAACGAAGGTACATGCGGTAAAGCATCGAAGCCCAGTCACATGACTCGGTGCCTCCAGCGCCAGCGTTAATGGTAATTACAGCGTCGTGATCATCGAGCTCGCCACCTAAAAGGCTCTGCACCTCCAAAGCAACCAGCTCTTTTTCAAGATCAAATAGTAGAGATTCTGCCTCGGCAATGGTCTCCTCGTCACCAGCTTGTCCAAGTTCAATGGCAACTTCCAAATTATCCTTGGTATCTCGAAGGCGTTTCGCTCGATCGAGGGAAGACTCCAGCGACTTTTTCTTTTTCAGAGTTACTGCGGATGAATCCGGGTTATTCCAGAAGTTGGGATCGGCGGCTATAGTCTCTTCGACTTCGATAAGCTGAGCTGTCTTTGATTCGAAGTCAAAGAAACCTCCATACTTTGGCAAACTTCTCTTCGGCCTCACGAAATCTTTCGCTAATAGAACTTATATCCATCTAGGAGCACTCCTTCTAAAAACCACCGGCGATAAATCACACGATATCATCAAAATAGGGTATAATCTCTACCATGGAGCAGACATTAAATCGAGGTCTATCGTTTTGATAAGCTTAACGAAACTTGACAATTCACAGATTTTACTAAATCTAGAAAACGTCAAATACGTCGAATCTACCCCAGACACCCTGATTTTCTTTATTAATGGCGAGCATTTATTTGTTAAAGAGACCCTAGATGAGCTGGTCGCCCGCGTGTTAGAATATAAGAAGCAAATCAATCAGTCTTCAGACGAGTAGAACTGTAATTTCAACACCTTTGAAATACCTTTAACCCAACGATTTTATTCTATTGGGAGTTGCAAATGGACTTAACCAGCTTACTTGGGCCTTTGATTGCATTCGGGATGATTTTAGTTGGCCTGATTCTCGAGGGTGGTCACGTATCTTCAATCATTCAGATCACAGCGGCTATCATCGTATTTGGCGGGACAATCGGTTCGATAATGGTAGCTTATCCAATGGCAGATTTAATTTTTTCCATCAAAGAGCTTGGGACATGGCTTAAAAATCCATCAGCAAATATTGACGAGCTGCTAAGAGATATCCTTGACCTAGCAGAGACCGCCAGAAAAGAGTCATTGCTCGCACTTGAGTCCAAAAGAGAAGACATCCAATTCGAGCCACTGCGACAGGCCGTCAAGCTTGCGGTCGATGGAACGGACCCGGCTATCATAAAGGATACCCTCGAATTAGCAAAAGAGGTCACCTTTGAAGAGCAAGAGGTCGCGGTAAAGTTCTGGGAGGATTGCGGGGCTATCGCTCCTACCATCGGAATTCTTGGTGCCGTACTTGGTCTTATTCACGTGATGGAAAACCTCGATAAACCAGAAATGATTGGTCCTGGTATCGCAATCGCATTCGTTGCGACTTTATACGGAGTAGGCTCGGCAAATATTTTTTTCCTGCCAATGGGTAAGAAGCTCAAGAGAAAGTATATTTTAGAAGGTCATGCAAGAGAGATCGTCATTGTAGGTATAGAAGGCATTTTGTCCGGACTAAACCCAAAGGTCATCCAAGAAAAACTCTCGGTCTTCGCTCATGACGTTATCGCAGAAGAGTAACTCAAAGCAGAGTAGGTTATGGCCAAAAAAAAATGCCCTGAATTTGAAAACCACGAGCGATGGCTTGTTAGTTACGCCGACATGCTAACGCTCTTATTTGCCGTTTTCGTTGTCCTTTACGCATTGAGTTTAAGTGACAAGGACGAAGCACCTAATAAGGACGCTGCTGGTTCGCTACAGGAAAGCTTTGCAACTCCACTGGAAGATATTCCACTTAGTCGTAGAATCGGCCCTATGGAAACTGGCATGGGGGTTTTCGATTATTTTAAAGGCAATGAGCCAGAACCCACTAACGAATCAGGTATAAGCTCCGGAGGAGGAGCGAACATAAAAATCATTGAAGACGATATGAATAAGATCGCTTATGAACTTAAAGATCGGCTATATGGACCGCACAAATATATTAATAGCGGCAAATCTGGAGAACAACGCATAGTCAACATCGTAAGAACTGGCCGGGGATTCAAGGTTCAGCTATTTGCCAGACATTTTTTTAAACCAGGAGCATATAAGATACGACCTCAATCCCTAAAAGATCTCGACGAGGTTATTATCAACCTCAAGAAGCTCGAGAAAGATATTACGATAGAGGGGCACACCGATTCGATCCCCTCAAGGGGAAAGTTTTCCAATTGGGAGCTATCTTCACTGCGAGCATCTGACGTGCTGCAGTACATGATAAAAAAACACAACTTCCCAGCGACTAAACTAAGTGCTGCGGGATATGCCGACTTTCGACCAATTGCAAGTAATGGCACTGAGCAAGGTCGCTAAAGTC
>JANQHA010000267.1 GCA_028282865.1 Oligoflexales bacterium | reverse complement strand
TCGCCAGAAACCCTAAACGGCTCTAAGCCAGATGTTTTTACTCCAGCGGCTTTTTTGGGTAGGGTTCTTGGCGCCTTAGTTTTAAGCTTTTCTTTGATCGCGGTGATATGATCTGGTGTGGTTCCGCAGCAACCTCCAACGATATTTACAAACCCGCTTTCAGCGAACTCTTCTAAGAAGCCTGATGTTTCTTCCGGTTTTTCGTCATAGCCAGTTTCACTCAAAGGGTTTGGAAGACCAGCGTTGGGATAACAGCTAATATGGCAGTCGGCGATTTTCGACAGTGTTTTTATGTAGGGCCTCATCTCGGTCGCGCCAAGGGCACAGTTGATTCCGACGCTGACTGGCCTCGCGTGCATAATTGAGTACCAGAATGCCTCAATGGTTTGACCCGATAAAGTTCGACCAGATGCATCTGTTATAGTAACCGACAGCATAACTGGCAGTCGTGCTCCGGTATCCTCGAAGTATTTCTCCAATGCAAATATACAGGCTTTGAGGTTTAGAGTGTCAAAGCTGGTTTCTGCTAACAGTATGTCAACCCCACCCTCAACGAGTCCTTTTGTTTGTTCATAGTAGCTGTCAACAAGGTCATTAAAGGTGACTGCTCTATATGCTGGATCATTTACATCGGGCGAAAGTGATGCTGTTTTGTTTGCGGGACCTAAGGCGCCAGCAACAAAACATTGACGCGACGGGTTGTCACTCATAACTTTATTGACAGCCGCCTTGGCCAATTTTGCGGATTCTAAGTTTAGGTCGTAGGCTATATGAGCAAGCTTATAGTCTTCTTGAGTGATCGAGTTAGCATTGAATGTGTTTGTCTCGATAATATCGGCGCCAGCTAGTAGGTACTCCTCGTGAATGGCGGAAATTACATCAGGTCTGGTGATAGAAAGAAGGTCGTTGTTGCCCTTTAATAAAATATCATGGTCTTTGAACTGCTCTCCCTTAAAGTCGTCTTCTTCGAGCTTGTATCTCTGAATCATGGTGCCCATCGCGCCATCTAAGAAAAGTATTCTGTCTTTTAGAAGGCTATTTAACAGCTTTATATTGGGAGACTCTTTGATCACCGATGGGTTGTCCTAGTGGTTGACAAAAATCATGGCTTGTTAAGTTATCATGATGATCAATGTAGACAATGAAATTGTTAATTATTTCCGAGTTTTTTTGCTAGATCGCCGTTTATAAGTCCGTTTCTTCGGCTTTGGTTTGGATTTTTTTATGACTTTGCTGTTTCTAGGGGAATGAGTCACTTTTTTGCTGGATTTGATTTTTTGCCGTTTTGTATAAGATTTCGTCATTGAACTGGTTGTCTGAGTTTTTCTTTGTGGCTTGCTTATACTTTCCCACCAATCATCAATATTTAATGTTTCGATGGCAGTTCTACCGGTCTGCTTGGCAAAATTTACTAGTGAGATGCCTCCGTAATATAAGCAACCCATTATAATAACTAGGAAAGTAAGTTTAATGATACGTAGCTTTTTTCTTTGCTCTTGTAGCTCAGCTTTCCGGTCATAGATAATTTTAATCATTTTAGTTCTTGTGCCAGGGGGAGTCTTCTCAGCGAATCGGCCTCGTCTCCCTTCTGGGTTCATGCGCCTATCTCTTCCGGTAAAAGACTCCGAATTGCTAACTCGAGCCTCTTGGCCGCCAGCATTGGCTTTTGGAGCGGCAGTCTCTTCTGTTACCGTTGGCTCCAAAGGTTCTTTTCGCTTAGCCTTTTTAGCTATAGGCTTCTTAGCGATTTTTTTTGCTGAAGATTTAGTTTTAGTCATGGTCCTAAACCGGTTAAATAGGGTAAATGGCCCTCAAGGCCTATATGAGATAAAAAGCAAGTCTTGGGCCAGGATAAATAACAATAAAAATAATATGTTAAGTCTTTGAGAGAAGGTGTTTGTTTAGAGTGCTGTTTAACTTTTTGACAGTTTTTTGATGCTCAGGCATTGGCCTATCTTAGCGATGTAGAAATTTCATGAAGTGGTTATCGTCAGCTAGACTGAGCTCGCAAATACTTCCACGAATACCGTATGTATAGAAAGATAAACTCAATATCGACTTCATTGTGATATGTAAGCGTGACCCACTCGGTTTCGCCACCGTCAAATGAGGCTCTTGTTTCGTTTTTTAGCGCGCTATTAAGCTTATTTTGGCACTCTTCATTTAGATAAAGCTGGATTTCATGATCGCTTAATCGGCGAATGAACTCCTGGTCTTCGATGAAAAATGATACTTTTTTATCCTGAGAGGTCTTTTTTTCTGTTCCAACTAAAGATAGGATCTTCTGCTCTAATCCGTTTAATTCCAATCATACATCCTTTTTTTTAAGCTATTCGCTATCAGGAATCTGTTCGAGATTTTTAGTAATAACCAAGAGGTTTTCTCTAACGGTACTTAACTGATCTTCTGGAGCTTTTGGGAAGTTGTTGAGTGCTTCTTCTAGGTGTTTTTTTGCTTCCTCTAAGTAAGCCGACCTTACTTTGGGGTCACTTAGCGGAATAGCACTTTGGAATGCTAACGCGGCTTTTTGCCTAAGTTCCTGAACTGCCTGGTTACTAAAGTGCGAGATTTTTTCCTGGGCGGAAGGGTACAGAGGGTTATTTTTATCCACCGATGCAGCTTTGTTAATAGCCTCATAAAAATTTCGGCTGTCTGCCAGGGTCTGAGCTTCTAGAAGGACAGAGTCCCCATAGCGGACTTTAGCGATACTCTCTTCAGGAGTGGCTGTCTTCATGTTTGGGCTATCAGACTCATTTACAATGTTTTCAGATTTCGGAGTTACTAGGCCGAGGGTTTGCCAACCTTCGGACTGTTGAGCGAGGGTTTGCTTGATCAAGTTGGTGAAATCTTCGGAATTTGGTCTTTGATTCAGCGACTGGTTGATTAATGCAAAGACTGTGAAGGATCTTAGGAAAGGGTTTACCTGAATAGCTTGAACGAGGTCAACTTGACTTTTGGAAGTCAGCTCCTCTAGAGGTTTGCTGCTATCGTCTTCGCGGTTTTCGGAGTCTTCGGGAGTGCTGATAAAAGAGGCTGAAGATTTGGGCACGAGGCTAAGTTTGACTAAACCGATCACAAGAGCCGCTTGTTCAAGCGAACCTAGCTGGGGGTTTTTTGTTAGTTTGCCAAACTTACATTGCTCCAGTTTGGAAAATGGTGTTCCTGGGGTCAAGTGGGTTAAGTAAAAAGTCTTAGCGTTGACCGAGCCGCAATCAGATTTTTTTTCTGCGATGCTTAGCGAGCGATGATTCTTTTCGATAAACTGAGCTTGGCTAGGACGCTTGACTTCTGCCTCGGGATTAGATCTTCCAGTGCTTTGGGTTGATGAAGTGACGCAGCCATTTAGTAGTGACAGAAGCCCAAAGAAAGTTAGTAATTTCAACATATCTACACCTTCGAAGATAATATCGTTTGCGCGGTAGTTCTTATCAAATTTTTGCGTATTTCTTAACGCTTTTAACATCAATATACGATCTACTTAAAAAATACTAGTTATTGTAGCGACATATCTACGGTCTTCAATCTGAGTGCTCGTGCTTGAGATATCTACCCCGTAGGTTGCAAAATCAACTGCGAAATAGGGGATTTGAACCGAGGCTCCCGCTGTGAAAAACCCCTGGTTCATACCGGCTCGCACCGAGAAGGGGCTTTGT
>JANQHA010000226.1 GCA_028282865.1 Oligoflexales bacterium | reverse complement strand
GCTTAACCATAGAATTTTAAACGCAAGCAGTAAGAGGGAAGCAATTGAGCAACGGGCAGAGGAATGAATACTACATGTTTACACTCCTATCGTAGAAAGAAGCGGCAACAGTTTATCCTGTCACATGGCGATCGCCTCCGTTCCTATATAGAAGACTTTTTAAAATCTAATCTGACACTAAATTTCACCCAGCTTTCAAAGGCCTACTTAAATCAGGCGAGAAACGCGAATGCAGTGAGTTGGGATTATCTTGATATGCGAGACGAGCTTGAACATGCCCTCGGAGAAATCTTAGGTGATAAAATATTCGAAGAACTAAGAAAGACAGAGTGGTTTGACTCGAGTCTGATCGCTAAGGATGAGATCCTCGAACTGCTTGTTAGCAGGTTCATTCTCGGTGAATGGGCAGCTATCTCCTAATCCTCCTTTTATTTATCAAATCAAAATCTACTCAATAAAGTTTTTAGTTATAACTTTTGCCGTTATCATGAACTACCGTGCCTCCTAGTTTCATTAATTACTTATTTGGAGGATACCATGATTGGTAAAAAAGCAGGTTTTTTAAGGTCTATAGGCATTGCATTATGCCTAGGTGCACTAGTATCGAGCAGCGGACTGGCGCAAGGCAAGGGGAAGAAACACGATAAGCTCGAAACTTACGAGATATCGGATAGCGACTTCCAATTAGATCCGGGCGAGACGAAGTACCTACCTATGACTGGCTGGAGGTATGTCAAGAAGCTCTTTATACGTGCTGAGGGTGCGACAAACATTGACGGTACTTTTGAGGTCATTGCTAACGGGGATACTAAAGGCACGGTTTATGTGCCAGGTAAAGACCCAAGCTATATAGTCACTATCGGCGAGGTCGTGAGAAGCATCGAACTGCGACACGTGTCGGGAGGGGCAGTCAGAGTCCACAATATCAAAGGAGCAATGTCTAGGCGCATCCAGAACTTTAGACCTATTGACGATGAGTTCTTCGATGAGGATGATAGCATCTGCTGTGGGAACACCGTTGATACAGTAGACGATTTTCCTACATCTAACCTATCGTCTAAGTTAGCACGTAAAGCGATCGAGTTGATTGATAAGTTGGAAGGCTTCGCTAGCTATGAGGAGTATGGCCAATACTTACTACCAATTAAAAAAGCTGCTGGTCGTGCATATGCAAACGCTACTGCTCGCGGCGATTTATCGATCGTAACCAGACGTTCATTGTTAGTTCTTAAGAGACAAATTGAATTCGCCTGTCCCTATCTTGAAGAAGCATTTGAGAGAGATCATGTTTTCAATCTATCTGTCGAGCTAATGAGCCTTGGTGAAAGAATCGATGATTTGCTTGACTAATAATTTCCTAAATAGCAAAGCGCCTTTTTATATAAAAGGCGCTCAATACTAAGTTCAAGTTAAAATCTACGCATTAAAACAAAAAAAAATTGAGCAGAAAGTGAGTAGAAAGTCGTTGACAGTTGAGCAGAATAATTTAATAGTCCCCCCACAATCACAGAGAACGTAAAAGGAGTAGCTATCGTGCGCAAAGGTCCAATTAGTTTAAAAACTATGGTTTTGTTGATATCGCTAGTGTTTATATCATTTATTGCACATGCAAATGAAGTCGACATAGCAAAGCAAAGGCTTTCAAACCAAATAAGGTTATTAAAGACATTAGACCCTGAAATTGAACGACTTGATAAAGCGAGACTAATCATACTTAAAAAAGCAGTTATCAAGGTTCAGGATTCTATTAGTAAGCTTGGCTTATCTAATATGCAAACTATGAGATCTTATCAGGAGTTAATTGTTAAGTTTAGATTTTCATCAGCTTTTTTCACAGAAATATCAACGGTAAGAACTAAAGACACTGTAAAAAAAATTATTAAAATAAATGAAGAAATCCGCACTGCACGTGGTTTTGATGACACTCCTTATACTAAGATAACCGAAAGCGTTTATAGTCATATGCATACTTTATTTAATCAGTTGTTAGACAATCGCAGCATCCCCAATGAGCTACGTGAAAAGATTCAAGGACTTATTACACCCGTTGGAAAAGTCATATCAGAAGCAAAAAGAGGTGATCGTCCAAATACCTTCGAAGTAGGAATCAAGTTCTACAAACTGGTGGTTGACGTCTATCCAGACTTTGATGGAATAGCAAGCTCGCATGAAACATTTAACATTGTCTTAGAGATTCAAGGTTTGAACGAGTTTTACGGAGAGTTTGCACAGATAAACTACCAAGATTAGTAATCTAGGATTTATTCAGAGGGGTTTTTATGAAACAGTACTTTGCAGCGTTATTTATTCTAATACCGAGTATTCTCCCCTCTTCGCTCTTGGCTTATGCTCCCACGACCGTTACACCAG
>JANQHA010000194.1 GCA_028282865.1 Oligoflexales bacterium | reverse complement strand
ACAGAAATCACTCCAGCAGAAATATTTTTCAGCATCACTTCCATATATTGGCTGCGGCGATTTAACTCCTCGTTAGACTGCTGGAGCTGACGAGTAAATCGAGCATTATTGTCTTCATGGGACTGTAAATCGACAATCATCTTTTCAAATGCCTGTACTAAGGCACCGGTCTCATCATCTGTTTTATCGGGAAGCTCTACATCATAATTACCCATCGCAACTTCATTAGTAACCTCAGCTAAACTCTGTATTGGATTAACAATTCCGCGTGCAACATAAAACCCAAGCCAGGTTGCAGAAAAAACAATGATACAAACCATCACCACTAGAATAACTAAATAACTCAACCGAATCAGTTGAGCGCCCGGACGTAAATCGGCAAATTCAGCCAAAATAGCCTCAATACTTTTAAGAATCTGAGTTTCAAAATGTTCTTCGGTAACGACCACCCCTACTAATTGACTCGTGTGGGGGTCATAAATCGGAGCCATCCCTTTAACAACATCACGATTATCATCTGCCTGTACAACGCCTTTTGATACTAACCCCGGCTCTTCTTCAAACCTCTGAATAACGGAATTAATCTGGCTAAAACTGCGGTCATCAACTAGCTGGTCTGTAGATTTTAAATTGGTCCATATCAAGGTGCCATTGCTGTCATAGACCCTGACACCTTCCAAATGATATTCTTTCGTGAAGTCCTTAAGCTGTGACACATCTATTTTAGGAAGATCACCCGGGAATCGGGTAAAGTATTCACGCACTTCAATCTTTTGCAGAGCAATCCGAGCGAGGCTTTCCAAACGCCGCTGGTCTTGCTTATAAACCTGGGCGCCGGCTTCTCTAGTCTGCTGCATAGTATCCCTGACTTTTACAGAAAACCAGCTATCAAAGCTAGTTGTCAGAAACCGCGATGACACATAAAACATAAGAATCGTCGGAGCAACTGCAAAAAAAGTTAATGCGATAATCAATCGAGTACGCAGCTTCGATCCCAATACGCCGCGCTTGCGATCTACAACTAACTTTGCGACATTACGAAAAATTAAGAACCCGAGTAATAAGATCAGAATTACATTTAGGTTGATAAGTCCGAAATAAACAATCGAAGTAAAGAACTCAGTATTCATCGAAAGGCTTTTACTAAGTTCAAATAACCTTGACTCAAGTCGAGAGAGGCCTATTAGTAAAAAACTAACAACCACCATAGCGACGATTTCCCAAAAACGTCGTTTCTCTTCGCTAGAGTGTGTCCTTCGATTTTTTCTGATCATGCACCTTCAACGATCTGCATAGAAATCTTAGCAAAAACTTTCTTATTCCGAGTGAACCTTATTTCATAAAATTTCTTACCCGAAAGTTCAAGCTCAGGGGCCATGGGCACCATTTGGAAGCTAACTTCTTCATGGTCGTTTTCAATATTACTCTTAACGCTTTTAACCTTAAAAGTATCCGTTGCTTTTACCGTAAGAAACTCCCCTTCGCGAAGAATCTTCGGTTCACCGTTAATTAGTACCTCTACGTATTTAAGCACTGGCTTCAAAACTCTAAGGAAAACTTGGCCGTGTTTATGTTTGCCAGTAAATGCCTCTACCCGATAAAGCTCACCTTCGGGGTCAACAGACCATTTCTTCATCAAATCTGTAGAGGTGCTAATTTTTACCCCGCGATCTTCAGCCGATCGTTTTACTATTGGAGACACAAAACCAACTAAATTGACATTGGCTGCCGAAATCCTTGGGTCATATAAAATCGCTGATTTGATAAGTAGCTGGTCCCCTTCGACTACAGCTAACTCACGATTGACTGCTACCTTCTTTAGTGCGCCGTTCACTTCAACAGTTATATACTCCAGAGGAACTGCTGATTTCGCTAAGATCCTAGGGGGTTGGACTGCACAACCTGAATAATCCCAAAAATAGCAAAGTAGAAAGATAGCTATATTAATACGCAAATTCATGGTTCCCTCCTCCATAAACCAAGAAATTCCTTATAAGATTTGAACTATGTCTTCCCTAAACGGTCCATAATAGTTATTTTTCCAATGAAATTTTAGCAGATTCTTTGGAAAGTAGCTCATGGATATCGACAATTCTAGCCTAGAAAGCTTCACTAAAGAACTAAAATCAAAAGGAAAACTTCCTTCGACCATCGAGTCCTACCGGCGAGACGCATCTCGTTTTCTCATTTTTTTGGCTAAACACAAGCTCGCACCTACAAAGGTCAACCCAGAAACCCTAGTAGAATACCAAAACTACCTGAAAAATAACTGTATGGAAAAAGAGAACTCAGTAAGAAGAACGATCATTGGCATTAGACAATTCTACCGATATCTCTGCCAAGAAGGCCAGCTGATAAGCTCACCTTTTGACGAAGTTCCGATCCCGGTTCGTAACGAATCTCTTCCCGACGAGCTATCTGCAAATGAAGTCGATAAGCTTATTCAACTAGCACACACTGATCGACGTAAGTTTCTCGGCGCACGAAACGCCCTGATTATTTGCCTGCTAGCTTATGAAGGCCTTAAAGCTACAGAGCTTATCGATTTAACTTGGTGTGGCTACTTAGGCGGAGTCAATCCGAGCCTTCATGTTCCAGGTAGCCGCAGTCGGACTATATTCCCCTCCGAAGAAACCATCTCGCACCTCAAGGCTTACCAAAAACTTTATAGAAACTATGCCGACCACTCCAATATCGTTCGTGATGAAAAAAAACGTATCCTACTCTCTTTTAAAGGCCGCGACTCAACCATACCTATCGCTAAAATGAGTCGGCACGGTTTAAAGTTTATACTTTACGATCTAAGCGAAAAGATTGCCTCCCGACCCATCAATACCGAGCTGTTACGACATCACGCAGTCAGCTATTTACTGTCTTGCGGCCGCAGCCCAGAGGAGATTATGAATCATTTAGGATTAAGACGCTTAGGCAATATCAGCAAGCACATTGCTCAACTAAAACGTAGCTAAAACATGGCTCAGTCAGAAAACCCCGACCATAAAAGATGGATGAGCTTTGCGTTATCTTTAGCAGAAACAGCCGCAGCGATCGATGAGGTTCCCGTTGGAGCCGTTATCATTATGAACGATAAAATCGTATCAACTGGCCTCAACCTAAAAGAGTCTACAAAAACCGTAACGAAGCATGCCGAAATAGTGGCTATTGAAGCTGCCTGTAGAAAACTAAATACCTGGCGGCTCAATAACTGCAAACTTTATGTCACTTTAGAACCTTGTATGATGTGTTGTGGAGCTATCTACCAAGCTCGCATCGACGAAGTCATTTATGGAAGCACCGATCCTAAAGGTGGTTGTCTGGAATCGCTGTATTCGATCCACCAAGATCAAAGGCTGAACCATAACTTTACCGCAACCAAAGGTGTCTGTGCCGATCAATCAGCAGCGCTTCTACGGGGGTTTTTTAAGATGAAGCGAGGGAAATAGACTGCGTCATTTCTAGCAAAGGTCACTGACAATAGCGTGGCCTATTGTCTATCTAATGATCCACTGTCACGCAAAGTAGGAGCGGTCCACTGCCATCCGTGGATTGTAGGGCTTCAAGAACTTGG
>JANQHA010000108.1 GCA_028282865.1 Oligoflexales bacterium | reverse complement strand
TCTTAACCTATAAAGTGGTAGAAGCTACAACCCGAACGATGTGTCCCAGCGGCAAACACTGGCATTGGTAACCGTTGCTAACTTAAAAATTAGCAAGCCCTGCTTGTCAGGGCTTGCGGAATAGATTTACTTAAAAATGTAATCGACTAAATACTTGCATAAAAAAAACTGCCTTTTCGGCAGTTTATTATGGAGCTCGCGACCGGGGTTGAACCGGTGACCTCGTCCTTACCAAGGACGCGCTCTACCTCCTGAGCTACGTGAGCATAGTATTTAAAATAATGGAGCGGGTGAAGGGGATCGAACCCTCGCAACCAGCTTGGAAGGCTGGGGCTCTACCACTGAGCTACACCCGCATATTTATGGTGGAGAGAGCTGGATTCGAACCAGCGTAGGCGTACGCCAACGGATTTACAGTCCGCCCCCTTTAGCCACTCGGGCATCTCTCCAAACACCCTCGTTCAAGGACGCGTAATACATTATATTAGAGCGAACTTAAAAAGTCAATAGTTTCTTTTAATTTTCTACTCTCTATCATCTAAATATTTTTCTAGCTTACGTTTTACTCTTTGCAAAGCATTATCTACAGATTTTACATGTCTATTTAAATCTTTAGCAATATCTTGATATGATTTCCCGTCTAAATAAAACACTAATACTTGCCACTCTAACTCACTTAGTATCTCAGTTAGTTTAAATTCAATAGAACGATAAGCTTCATAATTTATAACCAGTTGCTCAGGATTAGTTACTTTGTTACCTTTTAAGACATCTAGCAAAGTACGGTCTGATTCTTCATCATATATTGGTTTATTAAGCGATACGTAAGAGTTTAAAGGTATATGCTTTTGCCTTGTCGCAGTCTTAATTGCAGTTATTATTTGGCGTGTTACACAGAGTTCGGCAAATGCTCTAAATGAAGCTAATTTATCTGTTCGATAATCTCTAATGGCTTTATATAGTCCAATCATTCCTTCTTGAACAATGTCTTCTCTATCTGCACCTATTAAAAAGTATGAACGTGCCTTTGCTCTTACAAAACCTCTATATCTGGAAAAGATAAACTCATAGGCATAATGGCTGCCATCTTTAGCTGCTTCAACTATTTGTTCTTCAGGTAAAAATTCAAATGGTGAAGCTACTTCTCTTTGACATAGCATATCCATAACTATCGCTCCCATTATACATATTTCGACCCAACATGTATACCATTATACTGTGTATGCCATAAATCGTCAAATTAGTATATGGTTCTTTCCACTGTCGCTTCCATAATTAATGCTATCTCTTCGTCATACGTTAAAATCTGCTTAAAGACATACTACTCGTATTGTCTTTATCGCATATTTTCCCTATTCCTTGATCTAGCATCAATTCTGAAAGCCTAGGTTTTGCCTAACTTATCGTCATTTAGATGTAAACAGGGGGCAGTCCTCTTGCAGAAGTTATTGCCTTTACCGTTGTTTAAACTAGTTATATTAGGATTAGTCAGCCCTGTTGAGGCCAGACCCCACCATGAGTTTAGCCAAACGTTTTTAAATAATGCTATTAAGTTTACTTTTACAAACCCGCCAGCCTCATAGTCGGGACATTTCTTGACTCGTTGCCTTAAAGTAACTTTATAGCTTAAAGAATATCTTACCTATAAAGTGGTAGGAGTTACAGCCAGAACGATGTGTCCCAGCGGCGAACACTGGCA
>JANQHA010000095.1 GCA_028282865.1 Oligoflexales bacterium | reverse complement strand
AGGGATTACCACCAACGATGGGTCTGGTTATGTCTGCCAGGGTTTCCCCTGCTACGCGCTCGGATACAATTACTAATTTGTCTGCCTGATTTTCGACTGCATAGACTTTGGCGATGTTCTTTGATCTGACTCCGAGTTTCATCGCTGTAAGATAGCCGCCGTAGATTTGTTCGATTAGCTCGTTTGAAAAAGAGCTTTTGTGAACTATCTTGATCGTAACTCTCTTGCCAGTTTCGGATGTAGCTAGGTGGGTGGTACCGATTGACTCCGAGCTTATTGTATAACCTAACTGATAATTGACACCATCAGCTGTCACTCCGCTTGCTGAAGAGGGAGCGGAATAAATACAGATTAAAAATAGAAATAATTGTCTAATATTAATCCTCTCCTTAACAGGCTATCTCTAGCTCTTACGCGCCTGCTAGCAACGCTCTAGTAGCACCAATCTCTGAGCGCTTGCAACACCTAATTGGTAGTTTACTATATCTAGCTGACATTAATACCAATTTCTGAAGTTCGCTCTGTGAAAGTAAGGCTAAATGGTTGGGCTATGACCATGTTAAGATATCCATTTTTGCCAAGCTTCTAGCCGCCCGACCTTGGGCACAAATACCTCTTACATGCTTACACTACCTAAAAGCGGCACCTTAAGTACAATTTACCTGATTTTTACTTTTCCAGAAGCACGGTAATAAATTCGGGAGCTCATCTGCCGGGTGCATCTTAATAGTCTTAGTACTTGGGGTTATCTCGATGATTTTCTCTGGTGTTAGTACTTTGCACGTCGAAAATCTTCCCTGCGAGCATAAATGAAAATTTAAGAGGTAAAGAGAGCCAGAATGTTGGTGCAAAATTTTAGAAAGTGCGGCGGGTATACGCTTTTGGGTAATGAAAAGTATAGGGGATACTTTGCTATCGTGCGAGTGAATTTCATCGAATGCAAGTTGGTGGGGATGCTTTTGCATGAAATTTAAGTCGATACTATGGGCTGGGTCACGCGAAAAGTGCCCGTTGCCGACTTCCATTTTCATTGACCGTCCGTTAGAAAAGTCAAAACAGGTAGTAATGTCAGTTTTTTCGTTCTCTTTGGTAAAAATGTTTATTTTTACTGGTGTTTCTGCACCTACATCTACAGCTTTTGAAGCCAAAACCGCTTTTCTACTACGGAGCCGGCGAGGCTTGGTACAAGGTTTCGGAAGTTCGAGCAATTTATTGTTTTTTTGAGCGAGCTCATGAGATGTATCGAGATAATTCGGTTTTTTCGCCAGCACGAATCCGAGACTCCGTAGCTTTTTTCTGTTGTCCTTGGTAAACGTTGCGAGGTTGACCATTGAGTTGTAACGTTCGTCAACATTTCTATACCCATGGGAGTTTATTCCAACTACCATATCGGTACCGAGGTAGATAACTGGACCTCCACTATTCCCGCCCCAAAAAGAACAATTATGTAAAGCCACCGGTCTTGAGATATATGTTTGGTTTGGCCAATTTGGCTTAACTCCATAGGTCTTTAACTGGCATTCATAACTTACCACTAGTCTCCCCTTCGCTTGAATATCGACGGGGTAGCCTATTGTTTTGAGCGGTACCTCCTTGTTAGCTTGGAAATCGGGTAAAGATACTGAGGTGTTAGAGTGAGTCGGAAAAGCAACCTGCAATACCACAAGATCATATCCGCCACCGACGAACAAGGCGGAATGACAGCGACCAATTTCATTTTTATAATTGGTTAGTTCGATTTTGTCATTCAAGCACGCTTGTTCAATTTCACTTTTACTTTCACCCAAACTTGACAAACAATGGAGAGCGGTTGCTACATATTGCGTCTTATTATTGTCATTCTTTAGGAAGAATCCAGCACAATTCCCTTGAACCTTGACAGTGAGCTCACGTTCAGCCTCATTTGCAAGACGGCGTACTGAATCAAAATTAATAGAAGCAGGTCGACTTACACTTGTATCCCGCACTTTGCATGCAATAAAAGACATCGCAACTACGACAAAGATCGCCGAAGTAGGTTGAGACGCTAAATATTTGAAGCGTCGGCAAGCTTTTTTCTTTATAAAGCCAATCCTAGCCCTCATGATGATATCCAGATACGACGTCATCAGTCTGGCCCTATTGATAACTTTTATATAGTTATCATCGGCAGCTGCATTGTCTGTATCATTTAGACCCATTTTGTACCTAATTAATAGACTCTACAAAGGCTTAATATAACATGAAGCAAGGAAAAAAACTCATCAAGTATAATTCTGAGTCTCCGCCTCGACCATCTTAGCAAACTCTTCAAAATAACGACTTTGATCGTCATCGGCACTAAGCAGCCTTGGGCTCGTCACATTAATCTCAGAAAGTTTGCCGCCGATTAGATCGTAGCCTGCAATAAAAACCCCTCTTTTAAGGAGATCTGCCGAGATTTCCTCGATCATTTTAAGCTCATTAGTATCTGGTGTGTAGGGGTGGCGGGTTGAGCCAAAACTAGAGTTAGCCATAAATTCATCGCTTGAGGGCTTTTTAAGGCACCATGCCAAAGGTTTGCCGCCGGTAGTAAAAACTCTAACTTCGCCATCAAAGATAGCGTGATTGAACGGTTGTATTAGACGGTATTCGGAGCCCTGTTTTGTTTCGCTAGCTAAGATGCGTTTAATGTCACCTGCGTTTTGCTGGGTTAGATTTAATCTTTGAATGCCTTTACCACCATAAAGATCTAGTGGTTTTAGAATAGCATCGCCATTAGCTTCCGATTCGATGAAGCTAAATAGGTCCTTTGCTTGACAGCTCACCAGTGCCGGAGCAATCGCGTCGGAGTAGTTGAGTATCGATAGTTTCTCGTTTAGGTCCCTAAGCCCACGAGGTGTATTAAACAGTGCGACTTTACCCGTGACAGAGTCTAGTAGCCAAGTGATTGCTATATAGCTCATATCAAACGGGGGCTCTTTTCTCATATGGATTGCTTGAAAATCGTCAAGGGTGAATGGTCGCTCGATTTGAGCTTCACGAACCGATTCTACCTGCGCGCTGAATTTGAGCTCGCGGCTCATGCAGTACGCGGCGCCGCTTTGTGGATTCCAGCTTAGTTGCGACCCTTGAGAAGCAAAACACCTATGTCCCCTCTTTGCTAAGGCAAACGCCATTCGTAGGCTGGTATCCATTTTGAGGTCTAGCTTAGAAAGCGGGTCGATGATGAATAAATGGTTTTGCATGGGATCTCACTTAATTTACTAGGCCCTCAAGATATAGGATATGAACCGGTTCGTAAAGGCCCCGATATATGCCAATGAACCTACTGATATAGGTGTTTTAGCAGTGTGGGTAGTGTTGGTTTTATTGCCACCTATCTGTTAAAGGAATGCGGTACTTTTTCATCAGCTTTTCCCACATCATTTTCTGGGTTTGAGTTCTTGACCTGGCTAAATCTAATGTCGGGCCAGTTCTGATATAGTTCCATTTTGCTAATTTTTTTCTTAAGGACTTATCTTGTGGGTTCAATTTAAGGTCGCCCGCAATTTCTTCGAGAGGGGCTCTCTCTTCTCCCCACCTTCTTGCAATATCCCTAAGCCAATAACGAGTGTCTTCGGTGAGGCCAAGTGCTGTTCTTAGGCAGTAGAAAAATGCTTCTTCTACTAGGAGTACAGTTTCTATGTATCGATACCCAGGGCCGCTTTCATCTGTTTCGTTTGCTATGCTAGCAATGGTTGTATGACTTACTCCAAAGAATGCCGCCGCGTCACGCAAAGAAAGCTCATCCAATAGTTGCTTTAGCCGTTTCTTGGCGGCTGCTTTTCTTTCTATTTCATCCGAAAGTTCAAATACAAAGGTGGAAGCACCCTTCTGACCAATATGGCCAAGTAATATCATCTCGTCATCTTCAGCAAGGTCAATGCCCCTCTCTAGACAATACTCTTCATAGTTAGTCGAGTCCCTTTTAGGAATACGTGATCGAAAGCTCTCTGGCATCATGCGGGATTTTGTTTTCTCACTAGATAATGGAATATCGGGACCTACCTCAATAGCTTTCGGGTTTTTAAGCCAGGAATCAGCGTAGTAAAAGAGGTAGCCTTCTTTGTTTCGAGAAAGAGTCCCAACGTGGGTTCTTGTAGTTTTAGTCTCAGCGTATACCTCAATGACAATCACGAAGCTTCTCCTTCCATTTCTTTTATCGCTTCTGCTAGTTCATCTGTTCTTCTCTGAACCAACCCTCGAAAAGATGCTTTTAAATTCGGTGTGGTAAGCGAGGTATCAATTGTTTGTAAGATCTTTTTGTTTTGCCTTTTTATCTTTGAAACAAAATTAGACGTCTCTTTTGCGAGGCCTAGTTCGTAAAGGGGTTTAATGTATTCGAAGATCTCCATTTCTTTTTGGTTTTTTACTAGGATAAATAAGGCCGGATGATGTTTATCGTTTGGGTCTAAAAGCTCTTCTGGCTCTGTGCCTAGCTCTGATACGCTGTCGTATATTGGGGATAAGGTTAAAGAACCTCTTTTTCTAACAAAACCAAAATTTTCTCTGTGTCTATCACTGTTACCTATTAAATAATCAAATATCACCACTTCTACGACTTTCCTGACGGCTTGGTAACCGACTTGATCTCTAACGATTTCAATAAGAGTTTCTAATAGACATTCTTCTAAGGTTCCATCCGATTTTTTAGGCCAGTACTGAGCAACATGAATTAAGTTTGAAAACTCTCTGTGGCTTAGAAAGTTCTTGACGAGAAAGCACGGCCGATCTTTAAAGCGGATTAGGTGGTATTCAGGAACGTCGATACCTAAGTGAGATGCTACGTCATTGCAGAGTTTTTCTGTTAATGCAATCAGTGGATATTTATCTGTCTTCCCTATTTTTGCAATGTACTCTTCTCCTCCTAAACGAAGTGCATACTTTGGATAATGTCCAAGGTACTGTTTTTCTCTGGGCACATCTTCTTTGCAGCTTTCATGGGATTCGGTGCCTGTTTTGAGCTTTCTTAACTTCGAGATTCCTTGCTCTGGATCTGCCTTCGGGAAAGCTTTTGAATAGCAGTCTGCATGCAAACCTAGAACTGGTGCCTCACCACCAAGAGGCGCATGGCACCTGCAGCAAAAATAGACGAGGTCCTCTACTGAGGATATTTCTGGTGGGGCGGTATGTTTTTTACTCTTATTATTCACTTAAATGAATGCCTTTATGTTTAAAATAGGTGATTATCCGTCTGTAACATACTGTTATTTTAAGTGTAAAGTATTTTTACAACAATTTAATGTAAAAATACTTTACATAGAATTATTGTAAAGTATTTTTACACTGTTTGTCAATAAACTGAAGTCTGATGGACCTTGCCGGTATGTCTCTAGCTAAAGGGCAGCGGATATTCTAGTTTTCTTTAAGGTTAAGTGCTATGCATTTTGATCTAGATATCGACCAAGGGGGAGTGATGAAGCTAAGAAGGATCCAAGATCTAGATATGAGAGGGAAGGACGTATTGCTGCGTTTGGATCTTAATGTTCCGATGAAAGGTGATGAGATTACTGATGAAACTCGTATCAATGCGGCACTTCCTACCATCGAATATGTGGCAAAGAATTCTCGCCGGTTTGCAATCTGTAGTCACCTTGGAAGGCCCAAGGGCCAACCTGACCCTAAGTACTCTCTTGAACCAGTTGGCTCACGGCTGGCGGAAATTTTAGATAAGGAAGTGGTGTTTTTTACTGACTATGCCACTGAACCGACAAAACCTGTTCTAGACCAGATGACTGAGAGTCAATTTATGCTGCTTGAGAACCTGAGGTTTCATCCGGGAGAAAAATTAAATGATGTCGATTTTTCTAGAAGATTGGCCGCTGGTTTCGACTGCTATGTCGATGATGCTTTTGGTACGGTCCACCGGTCTCATGCTTCGGTGGTTGGAGTAACAAAAGGCTTTGAGCCTGATAGATGCGTAGCGGGATTTTTGATTCAAAAAGAAACTGAAGTCATGGAAAAGCTAATTAGTGCGCCCAAGGCCCCTTTTACGGTTGTGATGGGGGGAGCGAAGGTTTCCGATAAGATAGCAGTTATTTTGAAACTCCTTGATGTGTGTAACAACCTGCTTATCGGTGGTGCTATGGCTTATACTTTCCTGAAGTTTAATGGTGCTTCTGTTGGGAGCTCTAGGGTTGAAGATGACTGCTTCGATTTGGTAGAGAGTATTTATAGCCAGGCGGAAAAACGCAATGTTAGAATCACCTTGCCCTGCGACCATACTGCGGCTAGTGAGTTTTCTGAAACAAGTCCTGCCGTCGAGGTTAATGAAAAAGATATTCCACCAGGGTTGATGGGCCTAGATATTGGTCCCAAGACGATCGAAGATTTTAGTAGAGTAATTAAGGCATCTGGGACGGTTTTTTGGAATGGTCCTATGGGAGTTTTTGAGTGGCCGGAATTTTCTCTAGGAAGCTGCGGCATCGCCAAGGCTATGGCAGAGTCGTCTGCGGAAACGATTGTCGGTGGTGGTGATAGCGTTGCCGCGGTGAACCAAGTGGGGCTGGCTGCCAATATGAGTCATATCTCTACCGGTGGTGGTGCCTCCTTGGAGTTTCTTGAAGGAAAAGCACTTCCTGGTCTTCGAGTGCTAGCTTTTTAATTAAGGAGTTTTTATGCGTAAGCCTATTTTAGCAGGCAATTGGAAAATGAATGGCACCAATCCTGAGCTTCCGAGATTCTTTGAATCTTTGGTGCAAAATCTACCAGCAAATTGGTCGGAGGATGTTGAAGTTATTTTTGCACTACCTTACACATTGTTGCAGCAGGCCAACGTTCTTTGTAAGAGTTCTCCAATCACCATTGCCTCCCAAAATATCAACCAATATGAAAGTGGTGCCTATACTGGGGAAATATCTGCTGCAATGCTTAAAGATATCGGCGTTACTACGACCCTTATTGGTCATAGTGAAAGGCGTCAATATTATGCAGAGACCGACGAGTCTGTGAGCGAGAAGGTCAGGGTTTGCTTAGAACAAGGCATCCGTCCTATTGCGTGTGTTGGAGAAACTAAAGACGAACGTGAATCCGGAGTCACCGAGGATGTGGTTGCAAGGCAGGTTACGGCTATTTTGGCAGGAGTTAAAGATTTAGCTAATCTTGTGATCGCTTATGAACCGGTTTGGGCTATTGGGACTGGCTTAACTGCAAGTGATGAGCAAGCGAATCAAGTCCATTCTTTTATTAGGGACCTGGTTGCTAAGAAGTTCAATGATGAGCAGGCTCAGAATCTTCGAATTCTGTATGGTGGTAGTGCTAAACCAGCCAATATCGATGGTCTTTTGAAACAAGAGCATATCGACGGCGGACTAGTTGGTGGCGCATCTCTTAAAGCCGACGATTTCTCTAGAATGATTAATGCTGCGGTTGAATTGTACGGTCGCTAGAGTTGGTTGAAAGCCGCCCGCTGTCAGCAGAAAACCTGGCTTCGAAATACTGATCAAAAGCTGCTCGAGCTCTTTGGCATTGAAGCGCGCGGCGTTGTTGTTTGCTTTGCCCTTTGGTTTTCTCAATGGTTGGCAGCAGCCCTAGGTTGGTATTCATCGGCTGAAACGGCCCTTCGCTGCCATAGCATACATAATGAACTAGTGCGCCTATCATGGTGTCTTTTGGTGGCTGTTGGTACTGTCTAAGGCTTATTTTTGCTACTACCGCTTGTCCTGCTAATAAGCCGATGGCTGCAGATTCCGTGTAGCCTTCAACGCCAGTGATTTGTCCAGCGAGGAATATTCTATTATTTGTTTTGAACGATAGGTCGGGACTCAACGTTTTGGGTGATTCGATGTAACTATTTCTATGAACGCTGCCGTAGCGGAAAAATTCGGCATCTTTTAACGCTGGGATTTTAGCTAGAATCCTTTTTTGTTCTGGCCAAGTCATCTTTGTTTGAAAGCCCACTAGGCTGTACATGGACGCCTGCTCGTTCTCTCTTCTTAACTGAATTACTGCCCATGGTCTGCGGCCTGTCTTCGGGTCAGTAAAACCCACAGGTTTAAGGAGG
>JANQHA010000087.1 GCA_028282865.1 Oligoflexales bacterium | reverse complement strand
GGTTGATTTAAACTAAGTTAATTTAAATCAGTCTTGGTTTGTTATTCTCTTTTAAAACTTATGTTTATGCGTATTTTTGCCCCGGGGTTGTATTGTTGCGCTACTTAGGTTTCGAGGGTAATATCGTCGCATATCTGCGATCTCGAAAGGTTTTGCATTTGTTATACGAAGTTATAGTAGAACTAAAAAAGGAAGTTTTGGACGCTGAGGGTCGCGCGATATGCATTAATTTGTCTTCTGCAGGATATAGCAATCTCCACGAAGTAAACGTATCCAAGCGGTTCATTTTAAATTTGGACGCTGGTCTTGCTGACGCGCAGGAAATTGCCGATAAATTTTTGACCAACCCCGTATCACAGGTTTGTACAGTTAGGCAGTTAAGTGACTAAGGTAGCTTAATGGTAGCAGGTTATCAAAAGGTAAAAGTTGGGATGCTTCAGTTTCCTGGTTCCAATTGCGATTGGGATTTAGTGGACGCCTATCGCCGTCATTTTGATATTGATGTTAAAGTCATCTGGCATCAAGAATCGGATCTTCCAAAGCTCGACGGGTTGCTCATTCCTGGTGGGTTTAGTTACGGAGATTTTCTTAGGTCAGGCAGCCTTGCCTCTCACAGTACAATCATGCCAGCAGTGAGGGCATTTGCTAAAGCCGGTGGACCTATACTCGGTATTTGTAATGGGTTTCAGATTCTTACCGAAAGTCAGCTGCTGCCCGGTGCACTGATTCAAAATGAAAATGGCAAGTTTATTTGCCGGAGCACAGAGTTAGATCCCTGTGAAGGAGTGAGCCAGTTTCATGGCAGTGTCGCTAAAGATGAGTCATTAACAGTACCAATAGCTCATGCCGACGGGCGCTATATCATCTTCGGTGATGATCATAAAAAACTTTTGGACCAAGGTCAGGTCTGGTTTAAGTATCGTAAAAACCCAAATGGCTCTGTGGATGATATTGCAGGGGTGGTTAGTCAAAATGGCCGAGTCTTTGGCATGATGCCTCATCCTGAGCGAGCGACGGATCAAGTTATGGGTGGTAGCACAGATGGCCTTCACATCTTGAGGTTTTTTTTGGAGACTTGTAGCTTATGAAAGAATTTATCTCTCCCAATAAGATACAAGACTTAACCCGTGCCGAATTTATAGATGAAGTTGACTCCAAGGTTTTATTTGAACTTTTGAAGATAAACCGTCTCTCCCTAGGCGAGTACGAACTCCTTAAATCCATCATGAAGCGAGTTCCTACACACGCTGAACTGGGAGTGTTTTCTTCGATGTGGAGCGAACACTGTAGTTATAAATCCTCAATTAAGCACTTATCTCGTTTTCCTACCAAAGGGGAGAATGTCATTGTCGGCCCTGGAGAGAACGCGGGAGTTATTCGGCTGTCGGGGAAACTCTGTGCTGCATTTAAAATGGAGAGCCATAACCACCCTAGTTATATAGAGCCCTACCAAGGAGCAGCGACTGGGGTTGGGGGTATTTTACGAGATGTTTTCTGTATGGGTGCCCGACCTATCGCCAATCTAAATTGCCTGCACTTTGGTAGTAAAGGCCATGAGCGAACACCCTATCTATTTTCTCAGGTGGTAAAGGGAGTCGGTGACTACGGTAACTGTATGGGGATTCCAACAGTCGGTGGTCGAGTGTTATTTGATGATACCTATAACGGAAACTGTCTAGTCAATGCAATGAGCATCGGTCTTATTCATGAAGATCGAGTCTTTAAAGGCTACGCGTCTGGTGTCGGGAATCTACTTGTTTATGTGGGGTCAGCGACTGGTCGAGATGGCATACATGGAGCCAGCATGGCTAGTGATTCGTTTGACAGCAGTACCAGCGAAGAGCGCAGTGCCGTTCAGGTGGGAGACCCGTTTACCGAAAAACTACTTATGGAAGCCACATTGGAGGTTTTAGATAAAGGTTTGGTTGTGGGCCTTCAAGATATGGGTGCAGCTGGTCTGACTTCGTCTTCTTTTGAGATGGCATCGCGGGCGAATAATGGACTTTTTATAGACCTGGATTGTGTACCAACTAGAGCGGATAACATGACGGCTAATGAGCTCATGCTCTCGGAATCCCAGGAGCGGATGTTGATGGTAGTTGAGCCAGACAAGTGGTCTGAATTAGAACTCATATTTCAGCACTGGAACTTAGCTTATTCGGTGATTGGCTGCGTAACTGACAGCTCACGTGTTCAAGCTGTTTATAATAGCAAACTTGAAATTGATATTCCCGTGGGCCCAATTACTGATAGTGCCCCGAGGTATGATAGACCCCTGGAAGTTAATCGCAGCGACCATGACCCAGACTTTGACCAGATGGTTGTTGAAAAGGTTTCTAGGCGTGGTGCCGCGAGTATTATTGAACAAGCACTGATGGCGACCGGCGACAAATGGGAACTATTTCAGCAATACGATCGTCACGTCGGAACTAAAACTGTTTTGACCTCAGAGGACCAAGGCGCTGCAGTTCAATGGTTACGAAGCGAATGGGCTGACTCTGAAGAGCCCTATTTAGGTTTGGTTGCTGCTACAGGTGCTCATCCGAGCTATTGCCGCAATGACCCTAAATATGGTGCTGCTTATGCTGTACTGAAATCTGTTCGTATGGTAGCTGCAGCAGGAGGAACCCCTTTGGCCGTGACAGACTGCTTGAATTATGGCAATCCAGAAATTCCAGAGATTATGGGACAGTTCTCAGAAGGTGTTGATGGTATCTCAGAGGCGTGTGACCAGCTGGGCATTCCGGTGGTCAGCGGCAATGTTAGTTTGTATAACGAAACAGATGGCGTCAGTATCGACCCAACTCC
>JANQHA010000675.1 GCA_028282865.1 Oligoflexales bacterium | reverse complement strand
CCATGGCATTTGATACAAAAGCCTGACAAAGCTTTACCCCGACCAGGGTCAGCAAACATATTGGAGGAAATAAGAAAACTAGAAGCAAATAAAAAAAATCTTAGACAGTGCATCCACATACCAACTTCTTGAAATCAACAAAGTCGTAACACAAACAAATCCGACAGCCTCAATATGGTCATGATGACACTTTTCCATGCTAGCCGCAAGTATATTCAATCATTTGATATTGCTTCTCAAAATAGACTATCCGTTTTCTAAGTTAACTCCGATGTATCGATCTCTTCGAGCTTCTTCAGAGCTTGTATAGATTTTAACCGGTAGCCGTATTTACTTAATTTAACCGAATAGACTTCCCTGCGCTCTCTTAACCTCCGCATCGTGCTCCGATATGCTAATTGTACTATCTCAGTTCTAATCCTATAGCGCATCGGAGACCCTGACATAGCCCGGGCACACTCTTCATCAGGTTCAAGAACGATAAAATCTACGTCTGGAAACCTCTCGGTAAGGTGCTTTAAGGAGCTTTCAAACCTTGAGGACACTAGGGCTTTGATGGTTTGGATAAACCCGTGAACCCCACCTAGCTTGTCTGAGCTCCCAGGGGTGTTAGATGTATAAGGTTTTAACGGATTTATAATAATTACCAACGAGCACCCTTTTTCAACGACCAGTTCTAAATCCGTGGTTTTAGTGACCTGCCCGTCAATAAACCAGCGCCCGTTGATATGTTTAGGAATAAAAACTGGCGGCAATGCAATGGAAGCTCTGATTGCCTCACTAACAGGCACTTTATCCCAGGGAGCTAAGCCGAAAATGACGTGATCGTAAGAATCTTGATCAGTCGCTCCGATGAAAAGCTGACTGTTAAAGTCAGCGAAACTATCGTTTAAATCTACGACTTCAGTAAGTACTGTTCTAAAAAAACTTTCAAGCTTGTCGCCTTTAAAAAAGCCCGTAGGAACGGAACCCAATATCTTAGACATCCACTTTTGCGGGCTGAGGCCAGCCCAACCTAGGCTTTGCTTAGCAACTCGCTGCGCAATTTCAAGTCCAGCGACGTCAAAAATAAACCCACTAGTCAACGGCGGAAGCTCATCCGATTGCTGGTGTAAGGCCTTAATAACCTCTTCAAGAGCAACTCCCGAGGCAAACAATGCACCTGCGATAGAGCCACTGCTAACTCCGGACACAACGTCCACATTGTTCAAAGCCTGGCCCTCTACCGCTTGATCGAGGGCATAAAGGCAACCCAATTGATACAGTAAACCTTCTAAACCACCACCACTTAACGCCAGACCAACCCGATCTTCTCGGATCACCCCCTCAGTCAAAATACGCTTTAGCCACAAAACCAAAGCCGCAGTATTCTTAGGCGCAACACAAACATCCCGGATATGCAGCCTTCCAAGCTCAAATGCATGCTCAGTCAAATGATCTTGCTTGCCAATAATCGCAACCACACGGCTCATTGGAAACAAAAAGTCAGGACCCCATAACTCCGCCAATGCCCGAACATCTTTTTTAATCTGATGGATCGCGATATGGGCCAAAACTGCGCCTTCGCCACGCTCGTCATATATCAGTAGGTCGACTGGGTAGGAGCGTAAGTGAGCACCAACCCCATTAAGGTCAGTCAAAATATT
>JANQHA010000615.1 GCA_028282865.1 Oligoflexales bacterium | reverse complement strand
GGGGGCAAATGAATACAAACGCTATAAACCTCGATCTATCCGATGTTCAAGGTATCATTCACCACAGTTACCGGATGCCATTCTCTCGTCATTTACTATTTAGCCTCAATGATGAGATTTCCGGTAAGGAGTTTATTAGGTTTCTGACTCCGCGCATAACCGACGCTGCGCAGGCAATTAGCCCGAAACCCGATTGGTCGCTAAATATCGGTATCACTCATGATGGTCTGAATGCACTTGGTGTAGCCAGCGAGATCACTCGAGAGTTTGCCCCCGAATATAGACAGCTGCCCTATGACGATCCCGAGGGTGATCAGACATTAGGAGATTTCGGCCCTAGTGCGCCTAAGAATTGGTGGAATCGTAAGTTTACAACCTCACAAATACATTTGATCGTTCACGTCTATGGAAGCACAGAATCCGGGTTAAACAGCATCAGTGGTGAAGTCAAGCAAGCTGCAGAAAGCCTGCGGGTGGCTGAACTTCTAGCAATGCAGGGCGATCAACCTATAGAGTGTCGATCGCTTGGTGAAACCCTTGGCGAACTCCACTTCGGTTATCGTGACGGCATTTCGCAACCCCAGGTCAAGTGGGGTGATGATCCAAATCTTCCTGGCGACATCGACTTCCGGCATTTTTTATTGGGATATTCAGTAGAGTCTGCACCGTCTTCGCCATTTCAAGGAGAGGCAGTAAGCTTTGCAAAAAATGGAAGCTATTCAGTTTTCAGATGGCTGTATCAGGACGTCGCAAAGTTTAATAAGTTTCTCGAAGAAGAAGCGCCAAAAGTGACGCCTGCATCAGTCGAGGCGGAACCGGAGGAGTGGCTGGCTGCTAAATTAGTCGGACGCTGGCGTGATGGAACTCCCATCACGCTTTCTCCGGATCACCCGGACGATGCGATCTCTTCAAGTAATGACTTTAATTATGCTGGAGATCCGCTTGGCGAGAAATGCCCTTTCGGAGCACATATTCGCCTCACCAACCCACGGGATCAAGAACTCAACTTCCCAGAAAGGTTAGAGGTAGAAATCACTGGTATGCCAAGAGTCATCCGCCGAGGAGCCCCCTATGGGCCAAAGCTAACTGGCACTACGGATGACGGTAAGCAGCGTGGTCTAGCTGGAATATTCATCTGCTCAAGCATCAGACGCCAGTTTTTCAAGCAGCTAGTGTGGATGAACCGAACCAATTTTAGCCCGGTTTTTAACGATGAGCGCTCGCAGGACTTATTTGCCAACCGAAAAATCCCTGGCGCCTCGGCAGACTTTTCTATACCGACTCCATTTGGCGACAGAGAGGTTACTCTGCTAGATTTCGTCCGGACCGATGGCACGGCCTTCTGTTTTCTGCCGAGCTTAACTACGCTGCAGAGTTTGGGAGAGTGAGGAGCGTGCCTCCATGCACACCCTACGACAAGCTCAGAACACTCGTGTTTCGCTGCTGAGCTTTTCCCTTAACTCTTCCAGTTAATATAGTACTGAAGATATGTCTAAATACGACTCCAGGCTGCCCCTTTTTGGTTCCAGATCGAAAGTAGGAGTGGCCTTTGGGAGAGTCGTACTTATTATTAAAATCGTCACAATCTACTCCAAAGACATTATTGCTAACCGCGGTCATATCTTCGACGCCCGTGTGACCTAGACGCCTTGAGGCAATTTTATTTCGTAGGTTTGCTCCCTTACTTGCTCTCAAAGCTAGATCATCTGAGGCGTAGTAAACGACGACGTTGCGAGCGGAGTGGCATATATGCGCTCCGGGCTTACCCGACTCTAGGGTCTCATTAACCACATCAGCAGCTACCATAAAGGTATTTCTAAAAATATAGGGAACACCAATACTCTTCAAATCATACTTATCCCACTTGACTAGTGTTTCTCGCAGCACGCGGTTACCCATAGAGTGGGCAAGAATATTAATCCGCTTAAGGCAAGGATCAGTTTCTGGAGAGTTCTCTGCAGACTCTCGCCACTTAATAAACTTCTCTAGCAACCTCGCAAAACCAAACGCACTTTTATCGGCTGACTTCTGATCATCCCAGTAATTTTGCACGATTGATCCAGCATCAGTGCATGGCCAAATCAATGGGATCACCATCACTTCATCCCTCTTTAGTTTGTCACATAGCCCCTGCAGCTCAGCTGCAGACTCAAAGACATCCTCAGGTTGATTTGCGAATCCGTGGATATAGAATAGAATTTGTCGGTATTTACAATCTTTAATGCTTTTCATCAGATTTGAACTACCAATCTCTTTCATCGATCCGTCCGCATAGCGCTCACAGAAAAACACAGAGCTCAAAGGCTCATTAATCGATTTATCAAACGAGAAATTGCGACCGACCTTTGTCTTAATGCCCTGAGTTGGATAACAATTGGTGATAAATAACATGGTAGGTTCCTTAGAAAGTACCGAGCGACATTGCTCAAAAGCCACTTTGCAAGCTCACTGCCAGTCTTAGAATTCATTAAGTAGCTAATTTTACTGCATATTATATGGTTGGAACAGCGCTAAAGCCGGTCAAGTTTTCGGACTGTCCGAGAATTTTGCCACTCCAATGACCCTTACCCAATAGCCGAAAATAGCATCGTCGAACTAAAAAACAAGAAGGTCCCTGCTGTAGCACAGGACATGTGACGCTGGTACTTTTCTAAGAACGTTTGGATTTTAGGGTAAGAGACCGCGATAGAAACAAGCGAAAACCAACAAAATGTGATTCCAACGACTGTAGTTACAAGAATCACGCAGGTAGTGGCACTTTGCTCAGGAGTAATGAACTGAGAGAAAATTCCTAAAAAATACAGAAGAGCCTTAGGATTTAAGATACTGGTCATGAATCCAGAAAAAATGCCGCCGAATTTTTGACGTGAACACGACTCCTTTATACGTTGTTTTTCCAAATCTTTTCTAAGAGACATAAGAATAGATGTTCCTAGGTACCCTAAATATAGAGCTCCAGCGACTCTAATAACGTCAAGTAGCGATGGAGCAGCAGTACTTAAAAAACTTCCAAGTATCAATACCAGCTGTATATGGACCGCATTAGCCAAAGCAATACCAATGCTTACCATAAGCCCTTGCTGTCTGGAGCCAAAAATAGCGTTATGCGCCACTAGCAAAAAATCTGGCCCTGGTGCTGCGACCGCCATAACATGAATGCCAGCGATAACCATAAGTAGATTTAAAGAAATCATAGCTTTACCCCGTTTTAGTTTCGTTATTTAAGAAGTCGTTATTATCTATAGAACAAAGGATACTTTTCATATCTTGCAAGCAATTGATCCGACAGTAATATGGTTGCACCGAGTCCTCTCGATAAGAGTCACTCAAAACTCGATTAGTAAACGGTATCACTTTAGCATTTTCAAATACCCACCGCGTCTCTACCGGAGATGACAGGATGGCTGCACCAAGTATCTTAGGATCTTCCTTAGAACCGATAACCCCCACCTCTATAATCCGCCATAGTAACCGCGTATAAACTTCGGCAGCATCGATACCATCGATTGTAAATTTATTGGAGTGCCATTTGATAATTCGACACCCTAATGCCTCGAGAAAGTTTCTATAATCCGGGTTCACAAGAAGAGGGACATGGCCAAAGAGGTCGTGAAAGGTATCAGGCTCGGCGACATATTCCTGGTTATTTTGTCTTATTGAAACACCCACAGGAAAAAGTCTACGACTGATATAATCCCCGAAGACCTCAATTGGCAGAAACCCCTTTACACCAACCACATTCCAACCATACTTCTGCATTTTTTTATTAACCTCTTTAAATCGAGGAATTTCGAAACTCGAAATTCCAAACGCCCGCAGCCCCTGATAAAAAATTTCGTGAGCTCTTCCATCCAGAGTCATATGGGCATTATGGTAAAGACGCCTCCAAGTTTCATGATCACTCTTAGTATAAGAATTATATTTTTGGGTTCTTCCCCAATGATGCGATAAAGAATTCATTTTGCTCCTTGCAATAAAGTTAATTAGACTACGTTGTACAAAGTAGTCATTGCAAAGAGACTGCCATTTTTCGTTGTTTGTAAGAGGTTAATATTACATGCGAAGATGACTTTTTAATCACAAGATTTGTGGGAGGTTTTTCGGACAGTCCGATAACTAGGCCAGTAACTTTTCAAATTTTAGTGTCATTAACTATCTCCGAGGCAAAAGATAGAGTTTGCAAGATAAATTAAACTTCGGAAATGTTAGTCTTTGCTCGGGACGCAAGAACAGGACTTCATTCATGACTTTATTAATTTATCTTACTTAGCGGGTGTTTTTTACATGCCAGTAGCTTTTGACAAGACTATTGGTGAAGCAATAATAGTTGATAAAGACGAGTTACTGGACATCGATTTTTACTGATGATGCTTTGTAATCTCGCCCGCAGCAAGATCTGGGTCTTTATTTATTTGCTTTATAGAAAGCCCAGCAAGATCGTCACCGCTTAGATGAGCATCGGAAGATAAATACATCGGACCTGAGTACCCACTCTCACGGAGATCTTTTGCAAACTCTAACCCGCTATTTGAGGAGTATTCATCAAAATAGTAATCAGTTACGACTCCTACCGTAGTATCAAGAATAGTAGAATTTTGCTCCAAATCTTCCCAAAACGCCTCAGGAGATTGGTAGGTTCTCACATCATCAAATTGACTTAAACTGGTCCACCGAGACCTAGAGAACGGGCAATCATCCACCACTATAAGGCTCTCAGTACTCGTCTCATCTAAACGGCTACCTATGGCGGCCAATATAAATTTAAAAAGGTGTTTTTTTGACATAGGCTTAGGGAGGAAGGCATCAGCTCCAGCAGCAATAGCTATCTTATTATATTCCAAAGCCCCTCTATTTGAGTGAATGCATATCTTAGCCTTAGAGCCATTACTTCTGATCTTCTTAGTAACTTCAAACCCGTCTATAGAGCTATCCTTGCCAAGGTCAACGTCGACTATTATGACATCAGGATCAAAGTCGGAAACTGCGGCGACCGCTTCCTCGCCTGTAGCTACCTCCAAACACTTTATGGCGCCACTAAGGTCCTGGAGATGTCCTTTTACCAAGCTGCGATAAAGGGGTTCGTCATCACAAACTAAAACCCGAACAACCTTACCATCAGTCATTGCACCCTTTATAGCTTCTTCGGACTCAATACTCACATCACTCGTATCTTCCTCAAAGCTATGATAGATTGTTGAAATCTCGCTAGCATTCAGCGGGAGTTTTTTCTTCTCAGACGCCTTTTTTAAAGGCGATGCAGGCAGCAAGAAGTGAAAAGAAGTCCCAGAATTGATATCAGATTCACACCAAATCTTGCCATCATGATCATCAATCACTTTCTTGGCAATAGTTAGACCTAGGCCGGTTCCATTCATTTTACCCTTGGTAAAAAAGGTATCGAATAATCTCGATCTATCCTTAGGGTCAATAAAACTTCCCGTATTGTGTACTGCTACTTCGATAAAGCCGTCTCGCTCCTGACTCTTGAAAGCTATCTCCCCTTGAAGTCTCATGGCTTGTAGAGCATTTGATACAAGGTTTGAAAAAACCCGTCCCACCTTTAACGGGTTACAAGAAATTTTATGCACATGGTTCAACTCGTAATTTAGAGTCACTTGAACATTTCTTCGATAACGAAATGCCTCGTTCACACAAACTTCAATTAAGGAGCTCAGTTCGACATCCTCTCTCACCTTTGAAGACTGACTTCCGACTTCCATCACATCAGCAATCAGTCCATTAACATCACTCAGAGCTCGGTCAATTTCTGGAGTAAACCTCGTAATCATATCTGAAACAGCACTAGAATCAGCCCTATTCAACATACTGGTCATACTCTTAAGCATCGTAAATGGCTTTCTTACATCATGAGCAAGCATTTGGGTGGTTTGGGCGATTGCAGCGTCCTTTGCTAATGATAAAGATGTCCTATAAAGCTCTGTTAGCTGTATAAGCAACTGCAGGGTTGGGTGAATCGTCTTAATTACATCGGCTAAAACGACAATATTCTGAGTCTTTACCGAGACAAAACGTACTTCAACATCTTTATCACTAGCCTTAGTTCTTTTAAAGATCGCAATGATAGTATTTCTATTTGCTGACAACCTAACTGGGTTCGACCTGTTTTCCTTACTACTTAGCTCTACATACTCTTTAATTGATAACCCAATAGAAGATTCTAACTCCTGGCCAATTGCGTTTAAAAAAGTTTGCTCCGACTCGGACCATCTCTCTGGATCAAATTTTTCGAGGAGTCTGGTTTGTAAAGTGCTGATATCCCTTGACCTTGTATAACCTGGTGCGCCCACTCTGGCCAAGGACTGTTTTAAAAAAAGCTTTTCTTCCATGACAAGGTTAAGTAGTAGGGCGTTATTCTTATATCGGCGTGTCATTTTCTTTAGATACTGGTTATGCCTATCTAGTGTCGATAAAGCATACTCTGGGCTGTTCCTAATCTGGCACCTTACACTTGCATTTCTATATAAAATTGATGAAGCCTGGCTTCCTAAATAGAAAGAGTTCGCCTTAGAAAAGTTCTTAACAGCCGAAGCACCATCTTCCATAGCCTCCTCGAAACGGCCACAAAAGAAGTATGTCCAACCACGCAGCCGATAGAAACTTCCCTGCTCGACTGGGTCAGCCTTTGAAGGAGTATAACCTCTTATACTCTCCAAAATTAGCTCTGCAGAACGAAAAAGACCCCTCACAGCATAGCACAGAGCTAGGTCAGCTTGCGCAGTATAGTAGAACCTTTTATTCTTAGTCGCCTCTGATATTTCAATCAGCTCGTCAGCAACACTTTCGGTCGTTTCAATATCACCAACTTGGCTAGAAAAACGAATACGTGTCACCAAGAAAAGCGTTCGATAGAATGGATCTGGTACTTTCTTTAACTGCCTCTCAGACTGCTCAATTATCTTGCTAGATACATCGCTCTCGCGATCAACACAATGTAGTCCATACGCCATATAAGACAACAATGCGGTTTGAAATACCGGGTAAACATCGCCCCGACTATTAAAAGCCGCTACCACTAATTTGGGACCTACATTCTGATATCCCATAACACATAAAGTATGTCCAAAAATGAATCTTCCGTGAGTCAAGAGTGATTTATCTCGCGTCAAATTCCCCAAAAAATACATAATAATAGCTG
>JANQHA010000528.1 GCA_028282865.1 Oligoflexales bacterium | reverse complement strand
GGCGTTTAACTGACCTGAAAAATATTGACGTCGATGCAGTGGTCCTTGTCGCTGCCAAAATTGGCCAAACTAGACTTATTGATAATATTGAGTTGTGTGTATGAATGAAGTTCTTAAAGTCTTACTAAACCCGTTAATTTTGTTTTCATGGATTAGAAAGCCGATGCTTTGGTGGATGCGAGTTAAACTGCTACCAGAAAACCTGCCAGGTGAGTTAGGGCTAAACCCACATCGCCCGGTTATCTATGTTATGCCCCATTGGTCGTTTAGCGATCTTCTGGTCTTACAGCATTTTTGCCATAAACTTAACCTTCCTATGCCGACTTACTCAGCAAATAAATTTAAAAATAAGCCTGGAAAAGCCGGGTATTTATACTTAGCTAAGCCAGGGTTGTTACAAGTTAAAAGAGACGATAAAGTTGCCACGCCCCTCCAGAACCTTTGTAACTATTTATCAAACGATCATGAAGCTCACGCTCAGCTGGTTCCTGTTTCAATTATTTGGGGCCGAAACCCTGGAAGCGAAGGGCAGTCGTTGTGGAAGGTACTGTTTTCTGATGATGAGCATGCCGGCGTGTTGCAAAAACTTCTGATTGTTTTGGTTCAAGGTCGAGATACTTTGGTGCATTTTGGTAAGCCGATCTCTATGAGAAAGCAGGTTGATGATGGCCCTTCCGCTACGCAGACTGCCCGGAAAATTCGCCGAGTTCTCAAGGTTCACTTTAGAACTCAAAGGAACAATGCGCTTGGACCTAAAATGTACGATCGCAATCGCCTTCTTAGTATGGTTTTCAATTCACACTCTGTACAGCACGCTATTACTCAAGAGGCTGCTAAGAAAGGTGAGAATCGGACTAAAACTGAGGCTAAAGTTAAGCATTACCTCAGGGAAATTGCCTCTAATCAATCTCACAGTATGATTAAACTTTTTGACATTTTTTTAACCTTCATATGGAATCGTATTTATAAGGGGATCTACGTAAGAAATAGTAAATTGGTCCGGGAGCTCAACGAGAAGCACGAGATTGTTTACGTATCCTCGCACCGAAGCCACTTAGATTATATGGTGATGCCATACGAGTTATATTATATGGGGCTGAGGCCTCCACATGCTGCTGCCGGAGTTAATCTGAATTTTTGGCCGATCGGGAGGATCCTTCGTATGGGCGGAGCCTTCTTTATTAGGAGAACCTTTAAGGGTAATCGCCTTTACGCAGCCGTGTTTACCGAATACCTGAATGTTCTCATGTTAAAAGGTTTCCCTATTCTTTACTTCCCAGAAGGTGGACGGAGTCGCACGGGTAGGTTGCTGCAGCCCAAAACTGGGATGCTTTCCATGATTGTTCAAGGGTATTTGAAAGACCCAACTCGAACGGTCGCACTAATGCCCGTTTACATTGGTTACGACAAGGTTGCCGAGGTGTCATCTTATTTAAAGGAGCTTCGCGGAGCAAAGAAGCAGAAGGAGTCTTTTTGGCAACTTCTGGGAGCACGCAGAATCTTGAAGACTAAGTTTGGCAAAGCTTATGTAGGTTTTGGAAACGGTATTGACCTCGACGAGTACTTAAATAAATATCGACCAGGGTGGAAGGGTGAGGATATTCAACTTGATTCTCGCCCCGCTTGGTTTGCCCAGCTGGTTCAAGAGTTGGCTATTGATTTAATGAGAGGCATAAATTCTGCGGCTATTATTAACCCGGTCTCGTTGACAGCAGTCGCGATGTTGTCCAATCCACAACGCGCAATTGCTGAGGATGAGTTGATTGACTTGATAGGCCTGCTTATTAAGTTGCAGAGTCGTAGCGATCAAGAATCGGTTTGTGCTGTCACAGACCCTAGAAAAGTTTTGAAAGATGCCGAAGCCGTAGCTCCGATAAACAGATTTGCTTATCCGGATGGAGGAGATGTTATATACTTCAACGAGGTTGATAGCATCGTTATGTCTTATTACCGAAACAATGTTCTTCATTTGTTTGCATTGCCTTCGCTTGTTGCCAGCTTTTTTCAATATAATGTTGAAGTAAAGATGTCCGATTTGGTTGAAAACTGTATGAAAATATATCCTTTTTTGGCATCTGAGTTTTTCCTAGGCGATAATATGGACAAAGTCGAAACGCAAATCAGCAAGATCGTCGACATTATGACAGATGAGCGGTTGCTCATGCGTTCCGAGAATGGGCAGTTGTTAAGTCGACCTGATGTTGGATCTGAATATTTTTGCTTACTAAAAGGCCTTGGTAGGTGCCTCGGTTTAGTTTTCGAGCGTTACAGTATTTCCACTGCTATGCTTGCTGGATTTGCTGGCAGTGAGCCAATACTTAGATCGGACTTTGAAGAGAAGTGCCAAACGTTGGCGCAAAGAATTTCCATTTTAAGTGGTGTAAATGATCCAGAGTTTAATGATAAGAGCCTTTTTCATGGTTTTATCGATATGTTAAAGCGAGAAAATTACCTTTCTGAAGATACTGAAGGTAGGCTTGTAGTTGAAGATAGCATGATAGGTTTATCGCAACGAACGTCGGCTTTGCTTAGTTCTGATATTTCTCAAAGTATACGTCGAGTTACCGAGTTTAATAAATAGTGGGACGTTGGAAGTACAAAAAAGGTGACCAAAGTCTAGATCGACTCGAAAAAGTTGGTCGGATGAGAAGCCGCAGTAAAAAATCGAAAACCAGCCAATCTGAGTTAAGGGACTCATTTATATTACCGGAGTCCTCTTGGCCAATTTCTGATCAAGGCTTTGCTGCTAGGGTGGTTGAAGTGCATAAAAGGTATTGTTTTGTCTCCAGGGAAGACAATATAGGTGAAGTCGATACTAAGGACGTGTGGTTAGCAACTGTAGCTAGACGTTACCTTACGGCCGATCGGACTCAGCGTAACTTTGTGGCGGTAGGTGACCGAGTGTATTGCTCTACGGCTGAAAAACATGCTACCGATACCAAATCAGACTTGCCCCAGTGTGTGGTACAACACATGATACCACGAGTATCAAAAATTTCTCGAGTAGACCCACTGCTTGCTGATAGAGAACATGTCCTCGCGGCGAATGTCGACCAGCTGCTTATTGTATCAAGCTTTTTATCCCCCAGAGTGAAGTGGGGTTTGATCGACCGTTATTTGGTACTTGCTGAGTGCCAAGAGATTACTCCGGTTATTGTTTTAAATAAACTCGATTTACTTAAGGAGAAAGGTGATTCTGAGTTCGCCAGTAATTGCCAAGAGCGGGTCGAATATTACCGGAAGCTAGGCTACCAGGTGTTTGTCTTGGAAGCTCGTCGTGACGATGCTGGAGATAAAGCTCAATTATCGAAGTTAAAGAGCTTGTTAGCTGGCAAGATTAGTATTTTTTCAGGTCATTCAGGGGTTGGCAAGTCTTCTATCGTAAACTTGTTTGATGCTGAAATTGTCCAAGAGGTCGAACCAGATTCAGATATCTTTTATAAAGGACGTCATACGACCACTTATGCCAGCTTTATTAAGCTTGGCTCTGGTGGTTATGTTATTGATACTCCCGGTATTCGAAGTTTTATGATCCATCAAGAAGGTCCCATTGAATTAGGGTTTGGTTTTGTCGAGATTCGGAAATATGCAAGCCAGTGTAAGTTTCGAGAATGTCGGCATATTGATGAGCCGGGATGCGTTGTACTAGCTGCTTTAGCGGACGGCGACATTGCGGAGTGGCGTTACAGAAATTATGTTGGTATTTTAGAAGGCACTACCGGTCGTGAAGGCCGGGTTCGTGATATTGAATAGTAAAATTATACAAGGGGTGTCTAATGGCTTATGATTTTAGCGAAAATGATGAACTTCAAATGCTTCGAGAAACTGTTCGGAAGTTCGCAGAGACAGAAATTGCACCTAGGGCTTTTGAGCTAGATGAAAGAGAAGAGTTTTCTACAGAAATTACCAAGGCGATGGGGGCTTTGGGCCTATTTGGTACCATTGTTAGCCCTGAGTACGGTGGCCAAGGTATGGATTACCTCTCATATATTGTTTGTGTCGAAGAACTTGCGCGAATTGATGGTTCGCATGCGGCTACCATAGCTGCTCATAATAGCCTAGGTGCCGGGCCGCTGTATTATTTTGGTACTGAAGAGCAAAAAAAGAAGTATCTTCCGGATTTATGTACTGGGAGTGGTCTGTGGGCGTTTGGGCTAACAGAGCCAGAGGCTGGTAGCGACGCTCAGGCAAGCAAGACCACTGCTGTCTATGATTCAGATGCGAAAGAATGGATTATTAACGGCTCAAAACTTTGGATAACAAACAGCGCTTGTGAGTTAACAAAGGGAATAACTGTCCAGGCCGTAACTGGAAAGCGCGGAGATAAAAATGAGTTGAGCTGTTTTATTGTCCCTGCTGGTTGTCAGGGCCTGACGGCTAAAAAAATGACACAGAAAATGATGTGGCGTGCTTCTAACACTGGTGAACTGTACTTTGATCATGTTCGGGTCCCAGAGAGTGCTATGTTAGGTAAGCAGGGCGAAGGTTTTAAGATAATGATGGAGACACTTGATAATGGCCGATTGTCGATTGCTGCTATGGGGCTAGGGTTAGCTAAAGGAGCCTTCGATGTTACTCTTAAATATGCTGGCGAGCGCGTGACTTTTGGCAAGCCTATTTCCAAACACCAAGCGGTTGGGTTTAAACTAGCCGAGATGGCAACGCGGATAGAAGCTGCAGAAAATATGCTATATAAAGCTTGTTGGCAAAAACAAAACGGTAAGGAGTTTCAGAAGTTAGCCGCGATGGCGAAGCTTTACTGTTCGGAAGTAGCCGAGTACTGCGCGCGCGAAGGTCAGCAAACTTTTGGTGGCTATGGGCTTATGAAAGAATACCCAATTGAGCGACATTATCGTGATGCGGCGTTACTTCGGATTGGAGAGGGCACCAGTGAGATCCAAAGGTTAGTGATTTCTCGATATATCGGCTGCTAAATGACCCTTCGACTATTATTTCTGAGCATGGTTTGTGGAAGTTGCACTACCTCTTGGCTTTTTAGGGGTAGCTACGATCAGCGTGAACTCGTTGTGCAGACCCTTGGACTTTTTAATCAACGCGTTGGGCCTTCAACCGAGGGTGTTTTATGGCTCGATGATTGGGTTTTTCGCCGGGAGCGTTTAGCGGCAGTCGATCAAGAGCTTCGCACAGATAGGCCCGATATTTTTATTATGCAAGAAGTGCTTCAGAAGGGCGGCAGCCCCTATGAATCTGATCTTAATATACTTAAAGCTGGTGCTCTGTCAGGATATGGATCGTCTCTTGCACGAATGAAAGCTTATCAAGACACCCTTGAAGAAGAAAGTCTAGCTGTCGCTGTCAGTCTACCATTGAAGATAAAGCCAGTCGGAACACCCAGCGCTGAAAACCAGTGGGTCATAGGCGAAGGAGCCTTTATGAGCTTGACACTGGTTGAGTCTGAGGGAGAGATTATATCGGTGTTTAATATTGAACTGCCGAATAACCCCCAGTTTATTTCGCAATGGTTGTCTAGTATTTTGCAGAAAATTGAGCTTCACTTTGCATCATCGAAGTATTGTAAAAATCGAGTTCTTATTGCAGGTCGGATACCTTTTGTAGATAAGACTCAAAAAACTTGGTTGAATTTCCTCGAACGATTAGAGCTAAAGGAAGTGGTTCCAGATCACTGTGAGTTAAGCACAAAATGTTTCACTCGTAGTAAAGACAATAGCATCTATCGTGCGATCGAGAATCAAAATGAGTTGGGCCGAGTCGACAGAATATTGGTTTCGACAATGAGTCTTGTTTCGAACTCTTACCGAGTTTTTGATCGGGAGTATCCTACTTCTAGTTACTCCCGAAAATATAAAATAGACGCTATATTTCCCAGTGCAAGGTTTGGTTGGTCTAACCATGTAAGATTTTCCCGCTGTCGGCAGTGACAGTATGGCGCACTATTAGCTTTTTAAAAAAACTAAGAAAACCTCTATTTTTGTATATCTAGCCAACTTTTATTTCATATATTTCCGACTAATTTCTAATTTTTTCGCTACTAATCCCGATTTATTTCTTAGTGAATCATGTGATGGGTTTAGTTATGAAAATTTATAAAAATATTTTGTTTTTAACACTTTTTAGCAGCGGTCTAGTCTGGACCTCTTGCGGCACAGAGTCTCGCAGAGATCTTAGAACTCGCTATGCTGAAGATACCGCAGTTAATCCAGGTGGCAATGATGACGCGGGAGGCATAAGTTTCCCAGGTGGCGCCAACCCTATAGGTAAGCCAGATCCAGATCCTACAGATCCAGACTCCAAAGAAATCCCTAATTCAAAATTGAACTGGGATGGGGTCGCAAATCTTGAACCCATATCTTATGAAATTATTGCAGTGGAGTAATCAATGTATAAGCTATTTAAGATTCTACTTATAACTATGTTGTTGCCGGCCGCGACTTATGCCTCCGATAATCTTGGTATGTTAAATGCCTCTCAAGATTTTTTAGATAAGCTGAGCTTTGGTAAACAAGGCAAGGAAATTGTCTCGGAGGACGATCAACCCAAAAGATCTTTTGCTCCGCGGACTTTAAGCGGTGGTGTGTATAACGTCATTGCTAATAAGTCCCATTTGAAGAAGGTTCAATTTGACACCAGGCGAAGCATTGCAATCCCTAATAAAGATGTTGTCGGATTTGTTTATAATTATTTGGATAATCATTTTTCTGATTTTAAGATTCGTTCATCTGATTTGTCATCTAAACCAACTTATCAGGGTTATTTAACACCTCTAATATTCTCTATTTCGTTCGGTAGAAACGTCGACCAAATCCCGGTTAAAACCGCTTTTGTCGAGTTCAACTTCTTTAAAGACCCTTCCTCTGATAAATTGATTCTTCGTGAGATTTTAAACCAAAGCTATGGTGAGATTTCTATTCAGAATCCAAATGAAACTGAGGTGTCTAACCGCGATATTGAAAAGATTACCGGCGTCTCAGGGGTTGAAGTCGAAACGAAGAAATCGCTGGTTGTACCTAGATTGGTGGATGGCAAACTAGTATTTTACAAATCTACCCAATTTGTTTTCTCGACTTCTTCAAACGGCGAACGCTATCACTTGATTGTTTCGGATGGCTCGAAGGAAATCCTTGAAGCAGCACCTCTTAAGTATCAGGCAAGATCTATAATACGAGCCCGAGTCCTTAAGAGAAACTATCTTGACAGTGACGATACTGTCGATATAGCTCTGCCTAAGGTAGATGTCACTGTAGGTGGTAATACCTCTACGACCGATGCAGACGGTGGTTTTGATCGGGAGCTTCCATTTGAAGCTATTATTAGACTAAAAAACAATCGCGTTGATGTCACTCCGCAAAATAGTCGGCAGACGGTGCGGGTTCGTACTACGATTACTGATGATGCGGTTCAGCTGAGTGGTGACGACTTTACGGCGATGAATGCCTTTACTGCGATCAATCGAGTTAATCAGTTCGTAAGGAGGTTTATTGATTTAAGCGAGACGGGTTATTTAACTGGCGGCATTAGACTCCGGATAAATGTCACCGAGGATACTTGTAATGCATATTATAGCGGTGAGATTTCGATGTTTCGAGATGGAGGCGGCTGCGCGAATATGAGCCGGGTCAATGACGTGGTGTACCATGAATGGGGCCATGGCCTGGATGACTATACTGGCAGAAATATTGGTATTCAAGATGGCGCATTTTCAGAGGGAATTGGAGATATAGTCTCCGCCTATATGACCGATAGCCCTAATATGGGGGCTGGTTTTTTTACAAATCGTGAGCAAGGCATTCGCAATTTAGATAACAATCGAAGGTACCCTCAAGATCAAGGAGGGGTTCATGATGAAGGTAGAATCATTGGTGGGACGTTCTGGGACCTTCGCGAAGCTTTGATTGAGCGTTACGGTGAAGTGAAAGGTCATTATAAGGCTAGTTATCTTTTTTTGAGGCATCTGCTCGTTACCGACTCCTATCTGGAGTCTTTTGATCAGGTTGTGAATTTAGATGATGATGACGGTAATCCGGCCACTAAATCTCCCAATTTTTGCCTCATAGTCGACGCTTTCAAGAAGCACGGCTTATCACGCGAGCCAAGTTGTAATGATGTTGTTGAAAAAGGTCTACCTGTCGATAACAGCATTTTTATTGGAATTAAAAATATTGAAGGTGAGGATCGTTTGGTCGCAAGCGTGGATGCTGCCGATAGCATGTTCGTATGTCGATCAGATGACTATGACTGTGACAAAAATGGTCAGCAGATTAAAATGAATATTGAAGGTAAAACCTCTTCGAAGCTATTTTTCGTAAGCGATAAACCCTTCAGCTTCTCAAATCACTTGATGATTTCAGTAGTAATCAAAGACAAAGCAGGGTCAGTGATCGGAGTTAAGAGGTTTAAGGCTGTCGGAAGGTAATACCTAACGGCTCTGTGATAGGCTTCTTACCTTTGCCCAGCTGCGTTAGCAGCATTGGGCATTTAGGGTATGATTGCTACTGTGCCGATAACTTGTCATATAGCTTAACCATAACAAATCCAGCCAACGCCCAGGTTACGAATAGGTCTATAACTCCGACAAAGCAATATATTGCCGGAAAGTGCCACCAGCTCCAGTTAGATATGTGCGGATACAGTGACCCCACCGACCCTGCTACGGCAATAAAGATGGTCCTACCTTTGGGGCAACTAATCGAACTATTGCCTACCAACCAAAATAAAATTGCTGCAATTAAAAAGTTGAGAACGAATCCGATACCCATCGGCACAGCCATTCCAGGTTCAATTCCTTCGGCGCGAAGAGAGATAAAAGCAAAAGGCCCTCTGCGAGCCTTATCATTCCATTCGGCCATTGCTCCGGGTTTGTCATGCATCTTGGGGTCCATGTTTGGAATTAAGTAAATGCCGCTTCCTTGCTGCTCTACGTTTAGAACCTCCGCGATACTACTATCATTGGCAAACTGTCTAAAATCAAGGTTGTGCCAAGGTAATACCATCCACGAGATCATGCCCCAGATCTGAGCTACTACTGCTGCTGCCAGCGCGCAAAATACTAATTTTTTCATGTGGTCTCCTTAGTTGATGACTGTACTAAGTTCCATTTTTTCAATAACTTATAAAATTTTCAAGTGCTTCTATCGGATAAAAAGTCAGCCGAAGCATAAGACTATGAAACCAAAACTTTGGTTGAGGGTGGTGATGAGATTTTTTAGGGGTTTTGTTGTTTATGATCAACTTTGATTTGGAGTTAGGCTTTGGCTTCACTATGCAGCTGCCTATCAGGGTATCCGGTAATTAAGCCCTATGGCTGTTTCGGTTCCATGAAATAAGTTATTATTGATGCCGCGCCACCTATCAACTCTGAGAGTAAATATGAATCGGCCACTCATAATATAATGCAATGATATTGATGCCGCTGCTCCTACTTCACGGTTGAAGCGTTTTTCTCGCTCGGGGGGGATTCTCCTTCCAATGGTTGGTAGTAGGTAATATATTTTTGGTCCCACAGCTAAGTATAGTGGGTGATTAACTCTGATCAGGTATAGCGATTCCTGCTGGACACTGAAGATGTTTAGCTCTTCATCGGAGTTTTTATATAGCAGCTGTTTGTAGCCTGCATGGACGCCCATCAGCCAACTGTTTTTCAATGTGTGCCGAAATCCGATGAAAAAAGTATTATCTCCCGTCTTAAATGTCTTTTGAGTTTCTGATATAGGCTGGTTCTTGGTAAATTCAAAGCTTAGGTAGTCTCCTTCATATTGGTGAACCTCTGTTTTTTTCTCTTCGGCAAATAGCCAATTTGAAAAACAGCTGATGGATGTGATTCCTAAGGTTGTTATGACCGCTTTGAGCATTAAATTGGTAAAATTCCTAAGTTGATAGAATGATCATAGAAAATCCACAATTTCCAGTAAATAGAAACTACCAGTCTGAGTGATTTTATTCTCTAGTTATCTAATTAATAGCGCGAAATTGCCCGATTATAGACTAATTTGGCAAGCCTAGCTAAAATATAGTAAGGAGTGCCTTTTTTCGATAATGCTCCATCCTGGAGTTTATACTGATCGTATTTAGATTTTCAGGCGAGATCGAAGTGTAAAACCTCAAACGCGATCGGTAGATCACTGGTGACTCAAAGTGAGTAAGGTTATGAATGCCCCTGCTGATAAACCTATAAGAATTGTTCGCACCGATAGGGTGACACGGATTTTAAATCGGCTTAGCTCTTCGAAGCTTGCGGTGTTGATCCGCCCATCAGATCGCCGTAGTTTAGCTATTAGAGCTAGGGCTGGAAAGATTGTGGGACAGGGAACAAGCGACTCTCAAATGTGTTTCACCGATATTTCTTCTCGAGGTGCCAAAGCACTTAGGACTGCTGAACAGGTTCAGATTGAAATTGTCGGAACTTCTCCACAGATACTCTTTTCGGCTGAACTGAGGCGTATTGAAGATGATAATCTCTGGATTCCCGAGCCTGCTGAACTTCTGAGCTATAATCGTCGAGCCAATGCTAGGTTTGCTACTACGGAGAAAAACTCATCCTTCATAGCTCTTGGTTGTTGGTCCCCGCACCAAAAAGATATTACTGCACCTCCATGTTTCGTTCCTTTCCTCTCACTTGGCTCATGGATTCGGATAGCAGATCTAAGTGAAGGTGGTTTCTGCGGCGTAAGCCGGTTTCCATCAGTTCTTGAGGCAACACAGCAGGGACGCATCGATAAGAATGCGAAAATTATTTTTCCACTTCAAGAAGCGATGGAGGCCCCCATCGAGATTAGATGGACGCGGAGAATTAAAGAAAATAATCACGATGGTGACGAAGAGAAGTGTCAAAGGTTTTATAAGTTTGGTGCTGAATTTGTCGACCCATCTGAAAAATTATCAATGGCTGTCAAGCAGTTCATTCGTCAACTGTCTATATCTGATGCGATATAAGGGTTTAGTCATGAATTATAAATGTTTGTTTTTTGCCTTAGGTAGCAGCTTATTTCTCAATGGCTGCATGAGCTGGTTTTTTGGTGACTCTGACGAGCAGGTAGCTCAGCCAAAAGAGGTCATTCAGCGAACGAATAATGCTCATATGCACAAGGACACTACTAGTCAGCTCGAGCTAAAAATGGCAAAGCTTTGGGCAAAAGTCTCTGAACTCGAAGATCGAAGTAACCGCCAGCGAGAACGCATTGGAGTTCTTGAAAAAGGTCTTATGCTGGGAGTTTTGCCGGATGAACTTAAACATGACGCAGACAAACCTTACGATGAGCCTACTGACCGCGAAGTCATAGCAGCCCCTAAGCGAGGGAAAAAGATAACTGATAGCTCGATTCCAATGAAACTTCCCTCTGAGTTGGTAACCGAGAAACATAGACGTTTGAGGACCAACTCTGAAGGCTCTACTGACCGTAAAGAGCTACTAACAAAAGCACGGAACTTTTACGAGTCTGGGCAGTATGGTCGTGCTATCGCAGTTTATTCAAAACTGGAGCAATCTGACGACCAAAGCCACCGGTACTGGGTGGCGTTATGTTGGTTTCACTTAAAAGAGTATGAGACTTCTTTTAAAGAGTTCTCGTCGTTCATTAATAATAACCCTAAAAGTGCTTGGATCCCTCGTGCGAAGTATCACTTGGCAAGGGTAGAGTATCAGCTTGGTTATCGGGACCGAGCATTAAAGCAGATGAAAGCCGTTATTCAAGAGTTTCCCGAAGAAGATGCGGCTGATATGGCTAGAGCTAGTGTAGGTCGCTGGGAGCGATCTCTTTGATAGTTATGTTCTAAGGTTTTTATGATGTTAATACAGTTGCTAACATCGCTTATTCTTGGTTTGGGGCTTGCTAGCGCCTCGCACGCGAGCAACGATGTCGTCTCGGAGAGTGAGTTCTCGGTAACCCCTTATTTTCCTGATGGTAGAAGACAGGTTGCTGTTGGTGAGGCCCCAGAGAAGTATATCATTGAGCCTGGTGATACCTTATTTGATATTTGTGACCAGCTTCTAGATGACCCGGATTATTGGCCGAAGTTGTGGGCGCTGAACCCAGATATTAAAAATCCACATTTTATTTACCCTGGAATGGTTCTAAGTTTTTATCCGGGAGATGACGATCTACCGCCTTATTTGGATGTTGTTGCTGAAGCAGATATCGTACCGATCGATGTGGATATGATACAGGAAGATGAGCTCTCTTCAGAAAGCCCAGACGAACTAGAACAAATCGAAGAAGAGCCTATCTTAACTGCGGCGGAGATTGTTCAGCAACAGGATGCGATAAATCAGGATATCCCCGTTGCTATTGAATCTGAGTTCGAATCGGTAGGGGCTGTTTATATCCCCGATCAAACAAAGGTGGTAATCCCTGCATTCTTTTTTAGCGAAGAGCCTGAGTCTTTGGGAACTGTCGTAGCTGGTCCTAAAGGTGAGATGTTGGTGCAACCGGGACGTCGTATCGTCATTGAGTCGGACGGTGGAGTTGCAACGGGTTCTAGTTACACTATTATGCGCCCAAGCGGGGAGCGATACAATCATGAAGGAGACAGTGTTGGCTACCGCTATGAATTTATCGCCCATATAACTGTAGAACATCAAGTTGGTGACGGTAGTTATCAAATGGCATTTATTAAAACTTCCAGACTTGGTGTGATGCCAGATGACCTGGTTATGGAATACAGGTCCACTTTGAGAACGTATAACCAAACTAGCTCGGGTT